>JAWLDD010000107.1:0-7856 GCA_041686815.1 Candidatus Atribacteria bacterium
GTATGATGGTCCTGTATATATACGAATCAATAGGAATGACCTACCTGCCCTCTATCCTGAGGATAAACCCTTTAAGATAGGGCAGCCCATGGTGATTAGAGAAGGAACAGATGTAACGGTTTTTGCCCATGGGGTTATGGTCTCTATGGCTTTAAAAGCGGCAGATGAATTGGATAAGGAAGGCATTTCTTTAAGGGTAGTAAATGTAAGCTCATTAAAGCCTTTAGATGAAGAGATGATCATAGAATATGCTAGAGGGGTTAAAGGCATTGTCACTGCCGAAGAACATAACCAGGTTGGAGGATTGGCAGAAATAATACCCAGCATATTAAAAGGAATGGCGATCCCTATAGAATCCGTAGCTATAAAAGATGTATTTGGTCAATCAGCTCATAGCTACGAGGATCTGCTTGTACATTATGGGCTGACCCATGTTGAGATAATTCAAGAGGTAAGAAAGGTATTGGAGGCGGTAGGATAATGGAAATGATGAGGGCTGTTGTAAAATATGACAACGTTAGCGGAGCAACGGAGGTAAGAGAGGTTCCAGTTCCAGAAATCGGACCTAATGATGTATTGGTAAAGGTAGCATATATAGGTGTTTGTGGTACCGATCCTCATATGCACCAGAATCTAGTATCTTTCAAAATGAATGTTCCGCTAATCTTTGGGCATGAGTTTTCCGGAGTTATTGAGAAGGTAGGAAGTAACGTAAAAAATTATAAGGTAGGAGACCGTATAACTGCAGAGACCCATGCCGATTATTGCGGTGAGTGTGAGCTCTGCAGAACTAACAAATATCACATTTGCAAAGAGCGCAAGGGATTTGGATTCCATACAGATGGTGCATTTGCAAAGTATGTTAAAGTGCCGGCAAGAATTCTCCACAAGCTTCCGGACTCAGTATCTTTAAAGGAAGCAGCACTGACAGAACCTTTATGTGTAGCTTATAAATCTGTAGTGCACAGCAGTAGGGTAAGGCCAGGGGATACCGTGGTGGTAATAGGACCGGGACCTATAGGCCTGCTTTGCATAAAAATGGCTCAAATAGTAGGAGCCAGTGAAATCATAGCGGTTGGAACCGATGGCGATGAAGAAAGACTAGAGATGGCTCTTGAATATGGCGCAACCATTGCACTGAACAGTAGTAGGGATGATGTATTCGGCAAGGTTAAATCCATTGGGGATGGCTATGGTGCTGATGTGGTATACGATACCGCTGGTGTATCTTCCGCCCTTGCATTATCCATGGATGTTGTAAGACCTGGCGGCCAAATCGTAAAAATAGGATGGGGGCCTAACCCTGTAGGATTTAGTCTTGATCCCATTATCTCCAAAAATGTTACATTGACAGGTCACTTCTCTCATACCTGGGATGTATGGGAAAAATGTATAGTCCTCTTATCTAAGGGACAGGTGGACCTTAAACCTTTAATCACCCATGAACTGTCTATAGAGGATTGGGAAAAGAGCTTTGAATTAATTGAAAGTAGAGAAGCCATGAAAGTAGTATTGAAACCTTAATCTAGCCTGTTGTGCTAGTTGTTCTTATCCTAATAATGGCTGTTAAACCTTTATACCGACACTGATTATTAAACAGCACAAGCCGTTAACTTAATCTGATATCAAAAGAATAGGAGGGTTACAATGAAAAAAAATATTGGATTCATAGGGCTTGGTATTATGGGGAAACCCATGGCTAAAAACTTGTTGAAGGCTGGATATCCCTTGGTAGTCTATGATATTGTTGATAAGGCGGTAAAGGAAGTAGTTGAGGCAGGTGCTAAGGCAGGTAGTTCACCTAAAGATGTAGCATCTCAAGTGGACGTAGTCATCACCATGTTACCCAACTCACCCCATGTCAAGGAAGTAGTATTAGGGGAAAATGGTGTTATTGAAGGGGCAAAGCCTGGACTGATTTTAGTTGATATGAGCTCTATAGCACCCATTGCAGCACAAGAGATTGCTGCTGCAGTGAAAGAAAAAGGCATCATTATGCTAGATGCACCGGTAAGCGGTGGAGAGCCAAAAGCCATAGATGGAACCTTGTCCATAATGGTAGGTGGAGATCAGGATGCTTTTAATGAAGTTGAAGACATACTGAAGGTGATGGGTTCTTCAGC
Organism: Candidatus Atribacteria bacterium; assembly: GCA_041686815.1. Lineage (GTDB taxonomy): Bacteria > Bacillota > Clostridia > Caldicoprobacterales > UBA3941 > JAWLDD01. The sequence goes on from JAWLDD010000107.1 coordinate 2,124, forward strand.
TGTTCTAATCGGAGATGTTGGTAGTGGTAACATCACCAAGCTGGCAAACCAGATTATCGTAGCTCTAAATATTGCTGCTATGTCAGAAGCCATGGTTTTGGCCACAAAGGCAGGGGTAGATCCTGAGAAGGTATACCAGGCGATTAGAGGTGGTCTAGCAGGCAGTACCGTATTAGATGCAAAGATGCCCTTGGTATTAGACAGAAACTTCGAGCCAGGATTTAGGATAGAACTGCATATAAAGGATTTGATGAATGCACTAGAGACAGGTCACGGATTGGATGTGCCTCTACCCTTATCTAGTCAGATCCTTGAAGTCATGTACGCCCTCAAGGTAGATGGAAAGCAAGGAAATGACCACGGCGGGATTATTCAATACTTTGAAAAGCTGGCAAATGTAGAGGTAAGGAAACAAAACTAAAACCTTATCTTATAAAAGCTAAGCCTAAACTATGCTTATCTTATTGAAAGCGGCGAGTTTTTCGCCGCTTTCAAATTGTAGATAGAATATCATTTAAAAGTCATACTTAATAGTGCCAAACGGGGTCTCCTGAGTTCTCAGCGCTGTGGATTTGCTGAGAGTTGGGATCTCGTCGGCATATATTTCCCTATTCAGTGTGCTGGAGAGGAAGAGTCCTTCGCTGACTCGCATGGTTTCAAGGGCAATATCCTTTGTTGGAAGCAATTCGCACTGGCCGCGTAGAGCTGCTATCCAATGTGATTGCGAGTTGAGGTAGAAACTGTAATTCGGATCCACTTGCACGCGGCGACCAAACTCAGTGGTTAAATCGAGCTTGATAACTCTCGGATAACCAAGCTCCTCATCATAGAAAGTAAAGCTATTATCCATAGGGTCTTCTTTGATATCTCCAAAGCCGCCACCAAGTGATATACCACCTTTTGAACCATAAATAGCCGAGGGCGGGAATGGACCTCCATGGATTGCCCAGGACTCGATAATATCCAGAGTTAGGCCATTCTCGTAGTGCGCGAAGCCAACACCAAGCTCTTCAACATCAAATTTGCTGATCTCTTTGCGAACGGGATCCATATCAAGCTCTTGATATACTTTGCCCGTCACCCTTTCAAGCTTAGGTAAGCCTAATAGGTAGAGGAGCTGGGAGATATGGTATACACCCATATCGTACAGCGCACCGTGTTGGGCTATCCATGATTGAGTGAACTCTTTTTCCGCATATCCATCAACATAGGGCCGGCCCCGGCGACGATAGCCATAGGAGCGAGCATGATAGATTTTACCGAGTTTACCGTTGTCTATATAATCCTTTGCAGCAACAGTCACAGGGTCATAGATACGGCCAAGCTGAATATGCAGCATCTTACCATAGTCTTCACTGGCTTTGTACATAGTAAGGGCGTCAGCAAAGGATCCGGCCATTGGTTTCTCGCAGTAGCAGTGTTTGCCTGAGCGCAAGACCTCAACAACCAGCGGAAGATGTAAGTTGTTGTGAACTGTCACATCGACTGCATCAATATCGTCCCTTTTCAGCATCTCTCGATAATCCACATAGCGGTGTTCGATATTGTAATCGTCGCAGAATTCATTAAGTTTTTCTTCGATGATATCGCATGCTGCGACGAACTTCACACCGGGGATTTTAGCATAACTTCTCGCATGAATACGCTGTTGAATGCCGGTGCCGATAAACGCGATCCTAACCTCTTTCGGTTTCTGTCTAGGTCTCCATTCCATTTTTTATCCTCCCTACAAATCATATTTGAAAACTAGCTTGTGCTAGATTTCTACGTTATCAGATACTCAAACCCGGACGTTTTTCACCGAGAACCTTTTCCCCAAAGGGAAAGCTCAATATGAACAATCCGAGTGCAATAAGCATCATCAGGCCGACTATAAGGTAAAATTGTTTGATACCGATCATTGATATAAATACTCCACCTAAAATCCCTCCCAATATTCCGGCAATAGAGTTCATTGAGCTGAGAAGTGTCTGGGAAGTGGCCTTCAGGTGGTCAGGTGCTAGCGAAAATACATAACTTACACCCGTTGTCAGCATAAGTCCATTACCAATTCCATGAAGCACCGATATCGTGACAACCATACCAAAGCTATTTGCGAAGCTGTACAGGATACATTCTATTATGAAAAAACTGGAGGCTGCCATAATAAGGTAGTACAGCGGTATCTTTTTTCGGAGTGGCTTTAGCAGCAACATCATTGGTATCTCCACAAATGCCCTTACACCCATAATAATTCCCATTTGCGCGGTGTCTCCGCCGATATCGGCTACAAGAAATGGGAGGAATGTCATAGCGCACTGGAAGGGAATTCTTTGGAACATGGAAAAAATGATATAGGCCATGAGATAATAGTTTTTAAACACCTGGCCGATTTTCATCTCTTTAAACGTAAGGTGCTTTTTATCGATTGCATCATCGGTGGAGCTCTTTGTATATAAAAGCATCAAGAGCACTGGGAAAGCAAGGACCGCATTCGCGTAAAAGGCGAAATTCACTCCAGTTATTGGAAGTAGATATCCGAGCACTAAGCTTGCAATGGCATAACTAAAGGCTCCAAAGGCTCGTAGTGCACCATAATTAATCCTTTCGGCTGCAGAATTTCTCAGCATCCAATTTTCTAGAAGTGACATTGTTGGTGTTTTGAAAAACATTGTGATAGGTATTAGCACAAATACTAAAGACAACCCGCCGACGCTCATTCCGCTTGAAGCGGGTATAAGGGCGAACAAAAGAGCACCTACAACAAGCGTTAAGGCGATTACTTTTTTCAATGAACGTATTTTATCACTTAGCATACCCCAAAAGGGAGAGGAGATCACTCCCGTACCAGAGTTGAGTGCCGTTATGATGCCAACTTGCTGTGCGTCAAGCCCAATGGATTGCAGGAATACTGTAATATAGCCGCCAAGTGCCATTGTGAAATAAAACATAAAATTTATAGTCGCGTATTTACTAAATTGTGACCTAGAAATCTTTTCAGATTTTCTATCTTCAGTTGGTAAGACCTTAATATTATTTTGAATCACTTACTTAACTCCTTAAATTGCCTAATATGTGGACAGCGATAAAAACAGCTTAGTAAGATCAAAAGTATAAAGTTTCAGGATTCAGCGGAAGACGATAAATAATTTATTCCCCTGAATCCTAAAACCAAATCTTTTTATACTGTTTAAGTCTTATTTACCGGTGAAGCTCCTGAACCATTTCGCTGATGCTTCAAGGGCACCAATAGGATCATTTGGGAAACGTGCCTCATTGAGGTATTCTACAATGTACCAGCGGACACCGGCTTCTTTACGGGCAATTTCGAAATACTCGTCCCAATCGATGATACAATTTGGGTCATCGAAGAACGTATCACGGCTATCAGGTGAGAAAGGCTTCATATGGAGTGTTACCGCGCGGCCTGGATATTTCTTTAGCATATTGATCATGTCTGCGCCTCCATGCATTCCGTTTCCGATATCGTTTTGCATTATGACATTAGAAGGGGTGTTCTGGGCGATAATATCCCAAGGCAGTTCATTAGTATCGACGGTGGGACGGAACTCAGCTGCATGGTTATGGTAACCTGTAACCATACCGTATTTGCCAAGTACGTCGGAAACCCAAGTTAACTCTGCTGCAAACCGCAAGCAACTCTCTCTGGTTGCGAGGACTTCATCTGGTCTCCAAGGAACGATAATAAACTGGTTGCCTAGTACTTTATTATAAGTAATAGTGGAGTAGATGTTCTCAGGGGTCAAATATTCCCATGGTGTATGCCATCCCGCAATCTGCAGTCCGGCTTCTTCAAGGGCGAAGCGAACATCCTGAGCAGTATACTTAAGTGCGCCAGCAAACTCAACACCATCATAACCAGCTTCCTTAACCAGCTTCAACGTACCGCGGAGATCTTTTGAAAGCATATCTGCCACTGTAAAAAGCTGTGCGGCAAGTGGTAAGCTTGTCCCGACCTCTGCTTGTTGGTTTTCTCCCCATCCGGGAGGTAAACTGTTGATATTCATATACTATTCCTCCTATAACTATTTTTTGTATTTATTGTACTAACTGTTGAAAAGCCAACGCCCAATCCTTTCACATTACAGCTAGATTGGATCTGACACTCTTATCCGTGCCCATCACTGAAAAATAGTTCCCTCCTTTCCCATAGAATAGACGAGCTACGGGTCCATTTAGCTATCAAATTCAAATGCTAATGTCATATGGTAGAGTCAATTCGCTGTGGGGACAAGAAGAATAGATAATAGCTTAGGATATTTTTATTTATAGTTACAATACTTTAATCAGTTAAAGTTCATGGATTTTACAAATTGTTTGCTGGTGTATAACCTGATTATATTATAGCATAAAATGTTAAAGTTGATATACAAATGCAAATAAACTTGCATCACAAAGTAAAAAGATTTCTAGTGCTAAGTATAGAGTATACTATGGAAATGGTATATAATGGTTTATATAAGCGGATTGGATCTTTTATGACATAATTTAGGATAATGTGAATCAAAAATTAAAGATTTATTTCCTATGAGAAATGAGGTATTAGGATGTTGGATTATCAAAGATGGGCTATTGATAGAGTGAGAAAATATGCGAAATCAACAAATACAGAGCATATAGCATATTTAGAAGAGATTTGCAAGCCGTTTAATGTTGATGTTAGTTTGCTAATAAACCAAGTTTTATCTAAACCTATTACCATAAATTTTCATCCTGACAGGTTTTCAAATAATGGTAAGACCATTATTGAAAACTTGTTAGAACAGGGGCAATATCATGGCCAATTCCGTACTGGTACAACCAATGGAGGAAGAAGTGCATATATCGGTGGAGATAGATTTTTATGGGAGCAACGTATATTCTTTGAGGCTTACCCACCCGAATCACTAGACCGACCTAAATATGGAGCCTTAAATCTTTTTCAATATATAGATGGTGCTTCTCCACGTTTCGGTTCATGCTTTTTTACTTTGAAACAAGATATAATTCATCGCTGTACCTTCGCCTATGGCGATAGTTCTACCAATCCCAATACACTTTGCACAAGCGATACTTTTGCTGCTGTTTTAGCGAATATATTTAAGGATATAAAAAGTCATTGGAGAATGTTAAATCAGACTATTGCCTCTGAGCAAGAAGCATTGGCTATTTTACTAAATCCTCGTAATAAACCGAAACATATTGGAAGAAACTTAGATTATTGCATTGAGACTCATATACACGGTGATATCTCCCTAAAAGATGATGTTGACAGCTTTTACGTAGACGAATCGTTCCAAGCCACATCTTTTGCTGCTCAGGCAGAGGCCCTATGTCAAAAATATAATATAGAACTAAACTGGATTCCCAAAAGGCAGATGGATATTCATTGTATTGGTGATCTTTTTAGGGGACCGAAAATCCCGATATTGGCACAAAGAATAGATAGTATATTTGGGAATGATCGAGGTGTTGTTAATGCATTTCTTATTGGTCAAGCATCGCGTGATATTGACCTATATCCAGAAAAATGGGCTTTTCTGGGCAATAAAGTACAACTTTTTCAGTACATAAAACAGATATGGCATACTGTTGCTTATTTTGGTTAAATGTGTTTATTATGAACACATATGGGATTTATTAATTATATATGGGCAGTAGTGTTGCAGAAAAAAATTTACTGAAAGTCAATGGATAATAAGTGCCTATGCTTCAAATAATTACCTGTTGATATATAATAAAACTCCTTGTTAA
>JAWLDD010000108.1:0-7811 GCA_041686815.1 Candidatus Atribacteria bacterium
CTTATAATTCCGCTAGATACTATACATACTATGGTGACCAGGACTATAATCCACAACCTTTTTACTATGATCTGCAAAAGCTGTCGTAAATCCATCATCTCTTCCATAAAACGTCCTCCACAGGTGTATTATTAAACAAATAATACGAAATTGTAACATAATCTTTATAAATTTTTTACGTGTATATAGTATACCATAAATATCCTCTATTGCAATGCCAAAAAAGTAAAAAAAATACAAAGATACAGCAAAAAATGCGATTATATCGATGAATAATCGCATTTTTTAAAGTTTTTTATTATAGTTTTATATATATTTTCTACACCTTTATACCTTTCCATTTTCCCGAATTGTACCTAATGAGTACCAACAGGGATCGCATCAGCTGGTCGGCTACCAGAGCGATCCATGCTCCTGCAAGTCCCCACTCCAGCTGGCGTATAGTCAGAATGGCCAAACCAGGACGAACCAGCAAAGCTGTTAAAAATATAATGACTGCTGTAGCCTTAGTATCCCCCGCTCCCCTTAGTACACCTGTCAGGATAAACTGAGAAGATTGGAAGGGCTGTATAAGGGCTACAAACATCAGTATCTTGGCCCCCTGATCTATTACCTGTGCCTCATTTGTGTATAAGCTCACTATACGGCGGCCAAAGAAGAAGAATGTTAGACCCAGCAATATGGACACCATCATGCCTACTCGTCTTGTACGGCTAGCGTAGGCGTTGGCCATATCCGGCCTTTTTCTGCCTAGGCTCTGGCCTGTTAGTGATGTAGCGGAAACCGCAAAGGCCTGACCGTTCATAAAGGACATGGCCTGGATGTTCATACACACTTGATGGGTGGCAAAGGCCACAGTTCCTAGGGATGCAACGGTCATAGAGTATATAATAACGCCTGCCCTCATGACCAATTGCTCTATCATGGAGGGGATGCCGATATTGAATATGCTCTTTAGTGCCTGCCAATCGGGTTTAAAGCCTTCCCTTATATCAAGAGTCAGGTATTGGTCTTTTCGCATAATGGCTGCTAAAGCCATAGAGAAGGCTACAAATTGACCTATGATGGTAGCTAGTGATGCACCCGCTACTTCCATCCTGGGAAAGCCAAAGTGGCCATATATGAGAATATAGTTTAGTACCACGTTAACCACATTGGAAGTCAGATTGTACACCATAGCAGTCCTGGAATCACCCACTCCCCGAAGGGTAGCTGTGATGGTACTAGTTAGTGCCATAAATACAAAGCCCACCATCTGGATCTTTAGATATATAGTCCCTGCAGCTAAGGTCTCGGCATCTGCTGCACCCATAAACTTGACCAATGGCTCTGAATATATATAGCCTATAATAGATGCGGTAACAGAGAAAATAAAGGTTAAAAGTAGTGCTTGCCTAAGTATGTTGTTGGCCTTGGCGTATTGGCCTGCTCCTTTGTATCTAGCCACCAATGCGGTGGCTCCCACGTTCATGGCTATAAACATGGTCATAAGCAAAAACTTCGGCTGATTGGTCAGCCCTACACCGGATATGGCGTAGGCACCCAGTTGACCTACCATCATCATATCCACCATGGAGGCTAGCTGTGTCAGCGTAAGCTCTACAAAGGATGGCCAAGCTATTCGTACAACATCCTTATAGAGCATGCGGGAAGTTATCCCGCTAGGTAAGGCTTTACCTCCCTTTTTGCCGACACTCTCTTTAACGTATTCATCGGTGCCTGGTTCTACCAAGTCCAGGGCCATATGATGCTCTTCTCCGGTTTTGTCAAAGAAACCCGTCAATTTACCAAAAAGCTTTTTACCCAAATTAGTCCCCAATTTACTATTCACCTTATTTCATATATTGTTGTATAAATTTTGCAATTTTGTAGTGTCTTTCTTGCACCATTATCTATTATAGCATAAAAATAAAAATTTGGGGCGAAATTGAATTATTTCCTATCCCTGCCCAAAAACAGGTTGGCAAATGCAACGATTACAAGCACTGCAATGGACCCCAATATGGCTGTCATGCCTGTATAAAGGCCTTTCGCATCAGCGATTAGGCCGTTTATGTATGGGAAAAAGGCTCCGCCCATCCCTCCAAAGGAGAGCAGGATACCAGCAGCCGATCCTGAACCGTGGATGATGGGCCCTGCATTGGCCACAATGGTCGGATATGTTCCTGCAAAGAAAAACCCCATGGCAAAAGCCCAAATGGCTATGAATACAGGATTTTGAGTCAGAATGAAAAGTACATAAGCCAGTCCTCCACCCAGACAGAAAATGAGTATAAGCATCTCTTTGGATAAATGTCTGGATATGATAGCACTTGTAAATCTACCCAGAATTATGGCTACCCAAAATATGGACAATACATCCTGGGGCCTTATACCCGTCATTGTATCTATACTGTCAAGATAGGTCACTATCCAGCCGTTTATACTGTTTTCCGATCCAACGTATAAAAATATCAGTGCCATAAATATGTAATACCTTATGTTGCTAAAGGGAGGTTTGGCAGGCCTACCAGTAGCTTGATCCTTCTTTTGAGCCGGTACCCTCATCATGAGAAAAACCACAAAGAGGATTGCCGATAAAATGGAGAGGGTCAGCAGCGAGTATCTCCAGGAGATGCCTAGCCTATCGGCGACCCCTACCAGCATGGGGGCTAAAAATGCTCCAATGGCAAAGAACATGTGCATTAGGTTCAATATATCGCTTCTACCATCGGAAGCATCATTCATCACCGAGTTAAGCAGGCTGTTCATAATGCCCCAACCTATTCCAGCTATGAAAAGCAGCACAAACAATAGGACGCTAGAGGATATAAAGAACACTCCTCCAAACCCTACAAAGAAGCATATAGCACCAAAGGCCATGACCGCCTTTCTGCTGATATAGTCAGATACTATGCCACCTATAAGGCTGGCACCCAGGTTGCCTACAGCCTGCAGAGCCAGAAGCAATCCTCCGTCCCCATAGTCTAGGTTAAACTCCTCCAGCAGATAAGGCATAATAGCTCCTGTAATGAGTACCGCCATTCCGGTGACTAAATAGGCATAAAAATTCCCCCACAATAGTAGAGGATCTATCCTCTTTTTCTCCATTTTCAAACCTCCATGTCTATCATCATAATGATGTTTATCCTGCAAATAGTTCCCTGATCTCTTCCTCGGTCATCTTAGACAGCAGAGTATGTCCAGGCTTAATGACCGTGTCTATGAGCTCTTTCTTTTTCTGCTGCAGTGCAAATATCTTCTCCTCTATGGTACCCCGTGTGATGAGCTTCATAACGTGAACCACCTTTTCCTGACCTATCCTGTAGGCTCTGTCGGTGGCCTGATCCTCTACAGCAGGGTTCCACCAAGGATCAAAATGGATGACGGTGTCGGCGCCTGTGAGATTGAGCCCAGTTCCTCCGGCTTTTAGGGATATCAAAAATACCTCCCCCTTGCCTGCGTTAAAAGCTCTGACCAGTTGCCCCCTTTCCTGGGTGGGTGTAGAGCCGTCCAGGTATAGATACTCTATGTCCTTGCTGCCTAAATATTTCTTTATTATATCCAGCATGCTGGTAAACTGGGAAAAGAGCAAAATCCGATGCCCTCCTTGCAGTGCTTCCTCTAGTATATCCCCCAATAGCTCCATCTTGCCGCTTCCACCTCTGTAGTTTTCCAAAAAGGTGGAAGGATGGCAGCATATTTGCCTTAGCCTTGTAAGGCCAGCCAGGATCTTTATATGGCTGCTGCTAAAGCCTTTGTCGGCGATCTCCTTTTCGATATCTTCCCTTATGCTGTGTAGATATGCCAGATACACCTTCTTTTGCTCGGTGGTTAGCTCAGCTGTTATCTTGTGCTCTATCTTTTCAGGCAGCTCCTTTAGTACATCCTTTTTCACTCGTCTTAAAATAAAGGGTCTTATGTGGCGAGACAAGCGCTGGGCTGCCTCCTGGTCCTCATCCTTTACTATGGGGCTTTCAAACTCCCTTTTGAACTTGGTGTGGGAGTAGAGATAGCCGGGCATGATAAAGTCAAATATGGACCATAGCTCCGATAGGGTGTTTTCCATAGGGGTACCAGTTAGAGCAAACCTCACCTTGGCCTTTATGGCCTTTACCGACTTGGCATTTTGAGAGTCAGGATTTTTTATGTGCTGAGCTTCGTCCAGTATACAGTATCTAAAGGAGTAGTCTACAAGATCATCTATATCTCGCCTGATTAGAGGATAGCTTGTAATCACCAGGTCCACGTCCTCTATATCCTTTAACCTTTCCATCCGCTCCTGTTTACTTCCCGACAGCACCAGGGTCTTAAGCTGGGGAGCGAACTTTTTAATCTCGTCCTCCCAGTTGTATACCAGTGAAGTAGGCACCACAACAAGTGATGGCTGCTGCCCTTTCTCTTCCTTCTCCGACAAAAGCAATGCTATTATTTGAAGGGTCTTTCCCAGGCCCATGTCATCTGCTAGTATCCCTCCCAAGCCATAGGATGACAGGGTTTTTAGCCATCTAAACCCAAAGTCCTGATAGCCTCGTAATATATTTTTCAGGCTAGGAGGTGGCGATATATCCAAATCCTCAGGCTCTTTGATGCTGGTGACCAGCTCTTTAAAGGCTTGGTTTCGCTTAAAGCCCTTTATGCCAGTCTCCTTTAGCTGCTCATCCAGATACAACGCCCTGTATTTGGGTATCTCTATTATCTCTTTTGAAAGGTCGCTGTACTTTATATCCAGCTGCTCCAAGAGGCTCGCGATGTCACTTAGTTCATCGCCTTCAAGGTCTAAAAAGGTACCGTCCTTTAGCCGATAATAGCGTTTTTTCTCTCTCAGGGCAAAAAATATATCTGCTAGCTCACCTGGGTCTATACCCTCCACCTCAAAGCTAAACTCCAGCATATCCATCCTGGTGTTTAGCCTAATGCCTCCGGAATAGGAAAAGCTTCTGCGGGATATATAGCCTTTAAAATCCTCGGAATAGTAGATGTGGGCCATGGTCTGCAGTCTTGGTATTCCACTGTAGATGAACTCAAAGACAGCTTCCTCATCTTCTAGATAAACCCCGCCTGGCTGTACGCTAAAGCCATATTCGTTTAGGATATCCAGTATCATCTGCTCGCCTTTGTTATCCCTTACTAGGATCTGTTCCTCTTTGGCCTTGTTATTAGCGCTTACTCCAAAGGGATTTATCTCGCGGTGGCCATATATAAACTTTACATCACAGCCTATGCCCTTACCCTGGGGCCTTAGATAGAGCTCGGCATGAAGCTCCTCCTTGAGGATGATGGACTTTACCTCTGGGGTGATGGTGGTAGGTCCTGCATTTTCGAGGGAAGGTAAAATTTCAGATACAAAACGATCCCTATCCTCCTTGGAAAACCTGATCTTATTTCCTCCCGTCTCTGTCAAGGTTTCTTTTAGTGGAATATAGCTCATAAGTTGTCTTGGAGAAGGTTTATAGATCTTGTTGCCTACCAATACATATCTCCCACTATTGTTTATGGGAACAAACTCCTTTTCAAAGTTTGCCTTAAGCAAAAGATCATTCTTGTCTTTATCCAACTCAAAGGATATAGGCAAATCTTTCTCCACTATCTCTATATCTTCAAATACATAAGGTTCCACAACTAGCCTGAAAGGCCTCTCCTCCATTAACTCTAAGAACCTTTCTGATAGGGCGTTGGTTAACATAAGTTTTTTGCCATTAAAGATATCTTTGCTTCTATAGTAACTATTGTTTTGGATGGCCGTGTGGACTTCATATATCTCCACCAATAAATTCATCACCCTTTGATCCACAGGGTTAAATGTGTGAATATTTGGATCATAGGTAAAGTTCTTGCCAAACTCAAGGGGTTGACCTGTTTTGAAGGACTGAATTAGCTTTAATAGGTCTCTTACTATATATAACCTGGATTGGCCTATCTTTAGGGATAAAGATCCCACTATATTATCAAGATCTCTTTCGTAGGCATTGATTTCATAAGTTATATCTAGATTAATAGGTCTTCGGTTTGCCATCTGCTCAGCATATTCAAAATATTCAAAGAGCAAGCTGGCTCCCCTCTTAGTGTCTAAAAAGTCTGCATCAAGCACAGCATCAAAAGCACCCTTTTTATCCTGCTCCATGATGGTAAGCAGAAGGGCTACCATATGCTTGCAAGACCCCCAATACTTGCGGGCTGCTGGACAATTACAACCTGTTTCAATGATATCTCCTCTATGATCAAAGGCAGCATAAGTCATATAGGATTTGGTACCCTGTATCGTTCCCTCTACTACCATATTGCTCCGGTGAAATTTTAGGGATTTTACCCGTCTTTGACGGTGATATGCCAAACCCTTTTCATAGGTTCTAGGAAGAAGACATCCTTGCCGAATAATGTTATGATCTATATTAAACATAGTCTATCCTTTCTAAATAGCCATTATATTATTATATCACGGGAGCTATGGTACTGTCACCCTTTACTACATTAATGGATAAAAAACAGATGAAAATCAAAATTTTGATTCTCATCTGCTAAAAAAGACTGGCTTTAGCCAGTCTTTTGGTAATAAAGGTTATTTTATTGACCACTTTACGCCATGGGGAGTATCCTCCAGAATTATGCCCCGCTCCTTTAGATCATCCCTAATCTTGTCTGCTGTAGCCCAGTCCTTGGCCTTTCTTGCCTGCTGACGCTTTTCAATGAGCTCCTGTATTTCATCATCCAGGCTCTTTTCCTGTTCCTTTTGTACAATGGCCAAAATCCCGGTCAGCTCTTTAAAGATGTCATAGAATTTTTTTACAAGCTTCTTTGAGCTTTCCACTTTCAGATGGGTATTGGCTTCCCTTACCAGATCAAAGATGACAGCAATGGCGTCAGCTGTGTTGATATCATCCTCCATAGCAGCTTCAAAATTCTCTACATATTGCCCTAAACCATGGTATATCTCCTGCTCCTCCGGGGACATTTCCTTATCCTGAGTTTTATCCAGCAGGTACTCAAGGTTATTCTTTGCGGTGTAAAGCCGCTCTAGAGCGCTTTTAGCCTGATCCAGCAGCTCATGGCTAAAGTTTACTGGATTTCTATAATGGGCGGACAACATAAAGAGTCTTACTATTTCCAAGTCATATTCCCGGGAAATATCCCGAACTGTGAAGAAATTGCCCAGGGACTTTGACATCTTCCTGTTGTCTACGTTGATATATCCGTTGTGGAGCCAGTAGTTGGCAAAGGGTTTTCCAGTTAGGCCCTCGCTTTGGGCGATTTCATTCTCATGGTGAGGAAAGGTCAGGTCCTGGCCTCCTGCGTGGATATCTATGGTCTCACCCAGGTATTTGGTAGACATAACCGAACACTCGATGTGCCAGCCCGGTCTTCCCTTGCCCCAGGGACTATCCCAGGCAGGCTCTTTGGGCTTTTGAGCCTTCCATAGGGCAAAGTCCATGGGATTTCGCTTTCTTTCATCGGTATCCACCCTTGCTCCGGCCTCCAGCTCCTCCAGGTTTTGCTTGGACAGCTTGCCATATTCATCAAAAGCTGAGGTATCATAGTAGACGTCGCCGTCCACCTCATAGGCCAGCCCTTTGTCTATGAGCTTTTGGATAAAGTCGATTATGTCGTCTATGTGCTCGGTGGCCTTGGGATGAACGGTAGCCCTCTTTATGCCTAGGGCGTCAGCATCTTTAAAGTACTCCTCTATAAACCTTTCACCCAGCTCTTTTACGGTGGTCTTTTCTTCATTTGCTCGCTGAATCATCTTGTCGTCTATGTCGGTAAAGTTTTGAATGTAGGTTACCTTGTATCCCTTTATTATCTTTGACGTATTTAGACGCTATATGGAATACAAG
>JAWLDD010000109.1:0-7754 GCA_041686815.1 Candidatus Atribacteria bacterium
AAATATGACAAGAATAAAAAGGAATATGATCTGGAAACAAAGGATTTAGATACCAAATATAACGATATTAAATCACAGAGGGAAAAACTAAAGGAAAATCTTGACGATTCCTTGCTCAATAAATATCAGACTGTAAAAAGCAAACATACCGATGTTATGGCTGAAATCGATCAAGATCGTTGTGGTGGTTGCAATATGACCCTAGCATCCTTGGTTATACAAAATGTAAAGGATAAGGCAGGGGTAATCGAATGTGAAAACTGCGGCAGAATTCTGTATCCAGGCGAGAGTATATCCGCTAGCTAGTGTAAATTGTCATACTATGGTGTGGAATGAAATTAATACATTTTGACTATTTGGCGATAAAATGATAATATTGAGATCCAGAGAATTTTATATTATGAGTAAGCTAGATGATCGCATCTATTTTATAGATGAGGAAAGTCCGAGCTCCATAGGGCAGGGTGCTGGGTAACACCCAGTGGAGGCAACTCCAAGGAAAGTGCAACAGAAATAAACCGCCTCGCACTTTAGTGCTAGGTAAGGATGGAAAGGTGAGGTAAGAGCTCACCAGCATCTAGGCGACTAGATTGGCTATGTAAACCCCACCTGGAGCAAGACCGAATAGGGGACATAAAGTGGTTGCCCGCCACGTCCCGGGTAAAGGTCGCTTGAGTCTGCCGGCAACGGTAGACCTAGATAGATGATCATCCACGACAGAACTCGGCTTACGGCTTGCTCATAATTTAACCAATGCACCGGTTTGCACCGGTGTTTTTTGTATTTTATCCTTACCAATGGTATTGCATGGTTTGTCTTATCAGGGTAAAATAGTCTTATGTTGTATTTATAATTAATTTTATATATTTCATATTTTTATTAAGGGGGTAACTCTCATGAATCCTGTAAAGGTCTTTACAGACAGCACAGCGGATATACCTGGTGAATTACGCGAAGAATATAATATTTCCTTTGTTCCTTTATATGTTACTATCGGCGGGAAATCCTACAAAGATCAAGTGGACATAAATACTGCTGGACTATATGAATTGGTGGATCAGCTTCAAGAGCTGCCCAAGACTGCCGCACCGTCAACTCAGGACTTTATAAATAGTTTTAAACCTTGGATTGATAAAGGGTATGATATTATTTTTTTTGGTATTTCTTCAAAGCTATCAGCAACGGTGCAATCGGCAAATCTAGCAGCTCAAGAATTTGACGAGGGTAGAGTCCATGTAGTCGATTCCATGAATCTCTCAATGGGTATCGGTCTTTTAGCCTTAAAAGCAGCTATGTGGGCATCTCAAGGGTTAGAAGTGTCTGAAATTCTTAAGAGGGTAGAGGCAATGATACCACGGGTCAGATCAAGCTTTATCATCGATACTCTAAAATATCTGCATATGGGAGGCAGATGTTCTTCATTAGAACTGATAGCAGGCACAGTCCTCAAGATAAGACCTCAAATACTTGTAAAGGATGGTGGCCTAACGGTATCCGAGAAGTACAGAGGTAAGAAGGAAAAAGCTCTCAATTCATTTTATAATAATTTCGTGAAAAAAGTTAAGAATATTGAAAAAAGCGGAATAGTACTTGCCCACTCTGCGGATCCAGATTCTGCTCAGTACCTGAAGGAAAAGGTAATAGCCGAATATGATTTCGAAAATATCTATATATTAGAAGCGGGGACAGTTATTTCTAGTCACTGCGGTCCAGGCACTGTAGGAATAATGTATTTAGAAGAAGATGAATAGAACGGAATTTATACAAATACCATTTATACCAGAGAATCCTGTTAGTCTGGCCTTGATCGATAGTAGGTACAGGGCCAGACTAGAGGATGCTTTAAAAAATAAAAAAATTGAGCCCATCTTTGTGGAACCCTGCACCGATCTATACCCTTCCATCTCATGCCATCCTGACATCCAATGTCATCCCTTGGGAGGCAATAGAATAGTCATTGCTCCCAATGCCAGCGAGTCTCTTAAAAACCAATTAATTCAACATAATTTTGAAATCATAGTGGGGAATACTAGACTTGAAAGCAACTATCCAAATAATATTGCATATAATGTAGCAAGAATTGGAAGGTTTGCTTTTCATAATAAAAGGTATACCGATCCAGTTTTGATGGCGGAACTACAAAATCAAGGTGTTGATTTCGTACATGTAAATCAGGGATATGCCAAATGCTCGGTATCGATTATAGACGAGCAATCCGTGATTACGTCAGATATAGGCATTGCCCGTGCCGCCTTGAAGGTAGGCTTAAATGTTCTGATCATTACACCTGGATTTATCGAGCTTCCCGGCTTGGATTACGGTTTTATTGGTGGCGCTACGGGTTTACTAAGCCGAAGAGATTTAGGGCTGGTAGGTAACTGGCATATCCATACAGACAATAGGAAAATAGAGTTCTTTCTTAATAGTAGGGGAAAAACTCCTGTTACTCTTGGTAAGTTTTCTTTTTCCGATATTGGAAGTATAATTCCTCTCAAACAACATACATTGTGCTCTGACTTGCTATAGATTAAATGATTGGAGTTCGATGGGAAGGAGTGATGGGATGCAGTTGTTTTCCATCGGTATTGATGACAAAGATCCGCAGTTAAAGGATTTGATTTATAAGAAATCATTTACTTCTTTGATAGAAGGATTAAATATAGAGGAAAACAAGGTAGGGGATTTGGTTTTTCTTAATTATGGCACAAATTGTTATCCTACCAGTGGAAGATTAGAGGAGGTAAAGGACAAAATTCGAAAGATCATCGCCGATGCCCTTTCAAATATAATATTGGAAGATTTGCAGTCCAATATGGTACAAAAGATAATACAGGAAGAGTACTTCTATTTTGAAAGAAAGGATCAAGATAAGATTCTCCGGGATGCATTGGCTATTATGTGGGGTGGAAGAAACCCCATAGTAAACTCAGAAACCATTAGGGAGCAATGGAGGAATAGGGTATGGGACAGAATAATGGATCACCTAAATGATAACAGCCAGCTAATTTTTGATGGTTTTCTCAGGTTTCGCTTAAAGGATTTTATGAGAGAATTGGAAAATGCAGTGGATCGGGCAGTGGATGACCTACTGATAGAGAATGAATATAACGAATTTATAAAGCTCCTTCAATATTTTGTAGAGATCCAAGATCCTAAAGTGGATGAAGTCCATGTGCTTCAACAGGATGACAAGCGATATATGCTGCTGGATTCCAATTTAAAGGTGATCCAAAACGATATGCTGGAGCAACTAGCTCGGGAGATTTCCGATAAGGAGATAAGTCATGATGATCTGTTGATCAGTTCATTGATCACCATTGCACCTTGCAAGATCACTATCCATGAGTATGACAAGATAAAGAATGTTGAGCTTCTAAATACCATCAACAATGTTTTTTCTGGTAAAGTGATAATGAGTCAGGAACGTATTACCCCGAAAAAATAGGCAAAAATGTCAAAAAGATGTACGGAAAAAAGTACATCTTTTTTTGTCTTTATTTTTGGTCATATAAGGTGTACAATTGTCTGAGTGGCTTTATTGATATAAGTTTTCATTTAATTAGACACTACAGGGAGGCATAAAATTGTTTTGGGAGATATTGATTATGTCTTTGGTAGGGGCAGCCATAGGTTGGCTCACCAACTATTTGGCCATAAAGATGATCTTTAGGCCGCAAAATGCTATCAGGATACCTCTTATAGGAATTGAGTTCCAAGGATTGGTACCTAAGCGAAGAAAAGAGATTGCTGCCAGCATAGGTGAAACCGTTGAAGAACAGTTATTATCTATTGATGAATTACTGGATCGTTTGAATACCCATGAGAATCAAGCCATCATAATAAATAATATCCGTATTGGAATTTTGAGGGTTATTAATGAGAAAATACCTTCATTCATACCTCAAGGCATAAAGAATACTATTTTAAAATACGCAGGGGATGTAATTGAGAGGGAGTCCAGGGGATTTATAGATAAGAATATGGACAAGCTCATAAAAGACGCTGTCGAAAATATAGATATCAGCAAAATGGTGGAACAAAAGATAAATGACTTTGATCTATTGGAACTGGAGTCCATAATCCTGTCCCTCTCTAACAAGGAACTTAAGTATATAGAGATATTAGGTGGGGTACTGGGCTTTGCCATTGGGCTGATTCAAGGCCTTATCATTAATCTTATTCCATAGTGATATATTTTGCTTTTATAGCACGAAAATAAGAAAGATGCATTGACTTTTGACTATAGGGAAGTTATAATAATCTGAAGAAATAAATATGTTATGCGATGAAAGAGACCAGTAGATTGGGAACCGGTGCAAAGAGAGGGAAAGTCCTAGGCTGAAAACCTTCCCCAAAAGGCCCTATCGAATACCAACTCTGGAGTATATGGGAAGTCCCGTTATAGGCTATAAAGCTGGATTTTGATTGCGTATGATTATGCAGTCGAAGTCAACAAGGGTGGAACCGCGGGTTGTCCCCGTCCTTTGAAGGATGGGGTTTTTTTGTATCTATTTTTCGACCCGTTATCAAGAATATCTATCGCTATTTTTACACAGTGAAAATTCCATAGAAGGCTAGTTTAAGCTTATGTTAGTTAGATTGGATAATAATTTAGGAGGAGATGAATGAAATGATAAATATCACTTTAAAAGACGGATCATCAAAGAAATATCCTAAGGGTATTACCGTTGGTGAAGTGGCAGAAGACATTAGCAAGGGTCTTGCTAGGGTTGCCGTAGCTGGAGAGGTAAACGGTCAAACAGTTGATTTGATGCATCCTCTAAAGGATGATTGTCAGCTCAATATCTTAACTTTCGATGATATAGAAGGGAAGAAAGCCTTTTGGCACACTACTTCCCATGTAATGGCTCAAGCTGTAAAGAGGTTATATCCAAATATAAAGCTGGCTATTGGGCCTTCCATAGAAAATGGATTTTATTATGATTTTGACACTGAAAAACCCTTTACCCCTGAGGATTTAGAATCCATTGAAGCAGAGATGGCCAAGATAATAAAGGAAGACCTTAAGCTAGAGAGGTTTGAACTTCCAAGACAAGAGGCAGTAGATTATATGGCGGAGAAAGATGAATCATACAAGGTTGAGCTTATTGAAGATCTACCTGAGGATTCGGTAATATCCTTTTATAGGCAAGGCGAATTTGTTGACCTATGTGCTGGTCCCCACGTACCAAGTACTGGAAAGATAAAGGCTTTCAAGCTATTGAGCCTGGCGGGTGCCTATTGGAGGGGTGATGAAAAGAACAAGATGCTCCAGCGTATCTATGGTATTTCATATCCCAAAAAGAGTCAGCTAGATGAGTACCTCAACCGCTTAGAAGAAGCTAAAAAGCGAGATCATAGAAAGTTGGGAAGGGAGCTGGATCTCTTTAGCATCCACGAAGAAGGACCAGGATTTCCTTTCTTCCATCCCAAGGGAATGGTAATAAGGAATATTTTGGAGGATTTCTGGCGTAAGGAGCATGTTAAGAGAGGATATGAGGAGATCAAGACTCCAATCATCCTAAATCGGGATTTGTGGATACGCTCTGGCCATTGGGATCACTATCAAGAGAATATGTATTTTACCAACATCGATGAGTCGGATTTTGCTGTAAAGCCTATGAACTGTCCAGGCAGCATGATGTTATATAAGAGGAGGATGTACAGTTATAGGGATTTGCCAGTGAGGATGGGTGAACTAGGCCTAGTCCACAGACATGAACTGTCGGGTGCGCTACATGGCCTAATGAGAGTGCGCTGCTTTACCCAGGATGATGCTCACATCTTTATGTTACCTGAACAGGTAAAGGATGAGATAGTGGGGGTAATCGATCTGGTGGACTATTTCTATAAGCAATTTGGATTTAATTATCATGTAGAGCTATCCACCAAGCCAGAAAAGGCCATGGGATCTGATGAGGACTGGGAAGTTGCTATAAATGCTTTAAAGGAAGCTTTGGAAGAGAAGGGTATGGAATATGTTATAAATGAAGGAGATGGCGCTTTCTATGGACCTAAGATTGACTTTCACCTGGAAGACAGCATAGGCAGAACCTGGCAGTGCGGAACCATTCAATTGGATTTCCAAATGCCCGAGCGATTCGATCTAACCTATATTGGTGCTGATGGCGACAAGCATCGTCCAGTCATGATTCATAGAGTGGTATTTGGAAGTATTGAGAGGTTTATAGGTATTTTGATAGAGCACTATGCTGGTGCATTCCCAGTGTGGCTTGCACCTGTACAGGTAAGATTCCTCTCCATTACCGATCGTAGCCATGAATATATCCAAAAGCTTAAAAAGGAGTTTGAGGATGCTGGTATCCGAGTAGAGGCCGATCTGAGGAACGAAAAGATAGGATACAAGATTCGTGAAGCCAGGCTTCAAAGGATTCCCTATATGCTGGTAGTTGGAGATAAGGAAGTAGAAACCCAACAGTTAGCAGTAAGGTCAAGGGATGAAGGGGATCTTGGTGCTATGGGTGTCAAGGAGTTTTTAGCGAAAATCCAAAGGGAAATTATCCAAAGGGAACAATAATTTTGTTTGACAAATGAACGGCTATATGGTAATCTATATCTGAATTAAGTAGAAGCTATCCACTTCTCACCTTTCGGCGCTGCCAGGAAGGTTACAAGCTTTACATCTTTGATGAATAGAGATGAGTTTATTTAGAGTGGGTAGATTATGCCCACTCTTTTTATTTAATAATGAGAGTAAGTTGGATAAGCAAAGCTACGTTAAAAATTTCGGAGGTGAATGAATATTAATAACAAGGAACTCTCAGTAAACGAGGGAATCCGCGACAAGGAAGTTCGGGTCATAGATGTGAATGGTGAGCAGTTGGGCATTATGTCCCCTAAAAAGGCTATGGAGATTGCCGAACAGAGACAGCTGGATTTAGTGAAGGTCGCACCCCAAGCCAAACCGCCTGTATGTAGGATAATGGACTATGGAAAATATCGCTTTGACATGGCCAAAAGAGAGAAAGAAGCGCGTAAAAATCAGCGCATCATCAATGTCAAAGAAGTGAGGCTATCCGCCAATATTGAAGAACACGATATGAGCGTTAAGGCTAAACATGCAGATAAGTTCTTAAAAGCCGGTGATAAGGTAAAGGTTACTATCCGGTTTAGGGGTCGTGAGATGGCTCACACTTCAATTGGGTACGATGTAATGAATAAGTTTACAGAGATGATAACTCATGAACATACTGTTGAACGCAAGCCTAAACTTGAAGGTAGAAGTATGATCATGATTCTAGCACCAAAAGAATAAATGCATGAGAGGAGGAACCCCTATGCCAAAAATTAAAACACATAGAGGGGCAGCTAAAAGATTTTCATTAACCAAATCTGGAAAGGTAAAAAGAGCTAAAGCTTATAAGAGTCATATATTGACAAAGAAAACAGCCAAGAGAAAGAGGAATCTCAGGAAGGGCACCTATATTGCTGCCGTTGAAGAGAAAAACATTAGAAGGCTGATTCCTTATAAATAAGGCAGTGAAGGAGGTACAGACATGGCAAGAGTAAAAAAAGCAGTAAATGCTAGAAAAAAACATAAAAAAGTATTAAAGCTGGCCAAAGGATATTTTGGTGCAAAGAGCAAGCAATATAGAGCTGCAAATCAAGCAGTAATGAAATCCCTATCCTATGCATACACAGGTAGAAAACTTCGAAAGAGGGATTTTAGAAAGCTGTGGATTGCCAGGTTCAATGCTGCTGCACGCCTCAATGGCCTTAGCTGTAGCAGATTT
>JAWLDD010000110.1:0-7739 GCA_041686815.1 Candidatus Atribacteria bacterium
ATGGTTTTTCGGCTTTGTTATTGTCTGAGTTTACTGTTCCGGCTAACTGAGCAGTTGGTTAGTTATTATCCATAGCCCTATAAATCTAACAAACTATTGAAATAGAAGGCTTTGTCCAATTGACAGTATAGACATAAAAGTGATATATTTAACATAAATGGTGTAATCTCTAAGAATTATATATGCATCATGGATTTGGATCTTGAAAATATATTATATTGTGAGGAGGAAAACCCATGGCTAAGAGAACTATCATCGGAGAAGCTCTTCCGAATATTCCCTGGGAAGAGCGCCCCAAGGGATGTAACGATGTAATGTGGAGATACAGCGGCAATCCAGTTATACCACGGGATCTTATTCCCTGTTCTAACAGTATTTTCAACAGCGCAGTTGTTCCTTTTGAGGGAGAATTTGCAGGTGTATTTCGCTGTGACGACAAGCGAAGAGAAATGCGACTTCATACTGGTAGGAGCAAAGACGGTATTAATTGGGAAATCGAGCATGAACCTATCTCATTTATATGCGATGATCCTGAAGTGGGCAATTTTGTTTATGGCTATGACCCTCGTGTATGCAAAATTGATGATCGCTATTACGTGACCTGGTGTAACGGCTATCATGGACCTACTATAGGAGTCGCTTATACCTATGACTTTAAAGAGTATTATCAATTGGAAAATGCCTTCTTACCTTTCAACCGAAATGGGGTTATGTTTCCCCGAAAGATAAATGGCAATTATGCAATGCTCAGTAGACCCAGTGACAATGGACATACGCCTTTTGGAGATATCTTCTACAGTGAAAGCCCTGATATGACGTATTGGGGAAAACACAGACATGTTATGGCTACTCGAGGATCTTGGCAGAGCACAAAGATTGGTGCAGGTCCAATCCCCATTGAAACTACGGAAGGATGGCTCATGATCTATCATGGAGTGCTGACCTCATGCAATGGGTTTGTCTATAGCGTAGGAGCTGCTCTGTTGGACATCGATGAGCCATGGAAGGTATTGTACAGAACAGAACCCTATATACTTTCTCCTCAAACCCTATACGAATGTGTAGGCGATGTCCCTAACGTGGTATTCCCCTGTGCAGCCTTAGCTGATGCTGAAACTGGCCGTATAGCCATGTACTATGGAGGGGCCGATACCGTAACCTGTATAGCCTTTACTCAGGTAGATTTACTTATCGATTTTATAAAATCCAATTCCAAACTATAAAATCGCTATTAGAGTACAATCGATACTCGATGGGATCTAAAGGGTCTCATCGAGTATTTCTATATCGTGAGAATAACAAAAATCATATTTAGTTCATAGGCAATATAGTGTATAATGTAATTCTAAAGTTATGTAAAAACTGTACTATATTATCCGAAGGGGATGGATATGGATAGGAATCATACAATATATATATTACTAACTCACAGCGGTACGCTACCATCTAAGTTTATAAGGCTGTATACCAGAGAGCCTTATTCTCATGTGTCCATTGCATTGGATTCCAACTTGGATGAGCTATATAGTTTTGGAAGATTGAAGCCCACCAACCCGATAATTGCGGGATTTGTCAGGGAGGATATCGTATATGGAACCTTTGGAAGGTTTCCCGAAACCCGATGTGCATTATATTCTTTATCCATAAACAGTACTCAATATAAACGACTAAAGGCTGAATTGAACAAGTTTATGACTGATAGGGCTAGATACGGATATAACTTTCTAGGCTTATTTGGTGTAATGTTGGGTATACCAATTCAAAGGAGCTATAAATACTTTTGTTCTCAATTTGTTGCTACAATACTGAAAAACAGCGGTATAGATTTATTTGATAAGCCCCCTGCCCTTGTCTCGCCAATGGACTTTAGAAAGTGTGAAAAATTTACCCTTATATATCAAGGCAAATTAAGGGCATATAGATCTTATCCGGTACCTTATAACGATGTGCTCTCTAAAGCCTGAATTTCCATTTTATGTTTGTCTGGCAGGGTAGACGAGCTTCCTTATAAAGGATATGCTTCCCATGACATATAAGGAGGATAGGTAAACAATTGTGCCGGTCAAGGCTGATACAAGAAAGGATAATGGGAGAGAATATCCGCTTGCTGACAGCCATAGGTATAAAAGTCTGGTTATAGATGTGGTGAGCAAAGCTGCAAGTATCGGCTTAAACAACCATTCATTCCACATTATTGATAGGCTGGTGACCCTATAAACAGTGATAAATTGCAATAATAGCACTGTGAGGCTAGACAATAAAAAGCCGATTATATAGCCATTTATGCGCAGATTAGGTAGAGCTACCAAATAGAAGATACAGATCATATCTATAACTTCTCCTAAAAAAGCATAGATGGCTGATTTATTTTGTTTGCCCAGTCCATTTAAGATAGCGCTTAGGGTATGACTCAATGCAGTGATGCTCGATAGATAGGCCATAAGTTCCAGCATAGGTCCTACTTCTTCTTGATTATACAGTAAAATCCCAATGGGATGTGCCAAGGCTGTCATAATTGCCCCAAAGGGTAGGGAAGCCACCACAGTAACTAGGATAGCTTTGGATATTTTAGAGCGTATCCTATCCCTATTATTAAGAGCCAGATCTTCAGAAAGATTGGGGATCATTACTACAGCTAGAGAACCAACGAATGTAAAGGGAATAAATAAGAGAGGTAATACCATACCGTTTAGAATCCCCAAATAGCTCATGGCCTGGCTGTGGGTAGTACCTGACTTAATCAACCTTTGAGGGATGAGGATTGAACCAAGGGATGTACTAATAGATGAAATTAAACGAATCAAGGTGACTGGTCCGCTGATCTTTATAATGTCTACAAAGGGAAAAGGATATGAGGACTTTTTTGGAGAGAGATATCTATTTTTCATAGATCTATGGTAGCTGTAGTTTAAATACAGAAGGGACGACAACTCACCTATGACTATTGCCAGAGCGACAGCGGTGACCTGTAATGCTATATCAAGATGGCCAACAATTCCAAGGAGATAGAGAGCTAGTGCTATAGTAATTACTTCCTCAATGATCTCAGAAATAGCGGGAGGATAGAAATTCTTAACGCCATAAAAATAGCCTTTAAAGACAGAGCTGATTGACATCATTATAATGGCTGGATATAAGGCAAGGAGAGCGCCACGGACGCGGGGTTCTTTGAGTATGCTGTATGAAATCCAGTTTACATTCAAAATCAATACTATGCAAATTAGCATGGAAGAAGAAATAACAAGGGCTAGAGCAGTATACAGTATTCTGCGTACGCCATATAGATCTTGTACAACCATCCTTTGAGCTACCAGCCGGGACACAGCTAGAGGGATGCCTGCTGATATCAAGGCTAAAGATGTAAAGAGAACAGGCATGGCAAGCTGCAATACCCCCATACCTTCCGGACCTAAGCTTCTGCTTAGCAATATGCGATAGATAAATCCTAAAAGACGTATCAGAATGCTGGAGGCAGTTAGGATGAAAGCGCCTTGCAATATATTATTCTTGCTCATACAATCCATCCCTTCTATATGTGAATAATGTATTCAAATGTTTAAGAGAATAGAATTAATTGTTTTGTTCCGGTGCATGTAGTATAGTATAATAAATTTTGTTAGTTTGGAATTATGCTATGTACAGAGAGGATAGTATCTGGAGGTTTTACATATGAAATGGTACGCAATATTTGTGGAGACAGGACGGGAGGAAGAAGTACAAAAATACATAGAGCTTTTATTTCCCAATGAGGATATTAATACTTTAGTACCAAAAAGAAAGTTAATAGAGCGAAAACGAGGCCAAACATATGAGAGCATTAAAATCCTAATACCGGGATATGTATTGGTACATACCAATATGAGCGATGAATTGTATTACGGATTGAAAGCACTTCCCGCTGTCTACAGAGTTTTAAAGGATGATAGTGAACCGATACCAATAAGGGAAGAGGAAATGAGTATGATACTTAGCCTAACTAGATATGGTGAAACCATCGAATTTTCAGATGTTTACAAGGAGGGCAACCAAATCAAGGTGTTGAATGGTCCCCTTAAGGGGATGGAGGGTATAATTGAAAAATTTGACCATAGAAAGAAAAGGGTTAAAGTTCGTCTGGAATTTTTGGGTGAGTACAAAAGGGTAGATCTAGGAGCCAATATGGTTGTACCAAAGGGATTGGGTGCAGAAGACAAGGTAAAACAATAGAGACCGATATCAGCTTTTACGCTGATATCGGTCTTAATACATTAAAAAGCAGTTTTCTCTTCCAAGTATCCTTCCAGTTCATCGATGGGCAATCGGATTTGCTCCATGGTATCGCGCTCACGAATGGTGACACAGTTATCCTCTAAGGTATCAAAATCTATTGTTATACAGTAAGGCGTACCAATTTCGTCCTGACGGCGGTATCTCTTACCTATACTACCGGATTCATCATATTCTACTGAGAACTTTTTGCTAAGCTCAATGTATATGTCATGAGCTTGATCCTTTAGCTTCTTTGACAGGGGTAGTATAGCGGCTTTATAGGGAGCCAAATAAGGATGCAGCCTTAGAACTACTCTGGTATCTCCGCCTTCCAGCTCCTCTTCATCATATGCATTACACAAGAAGGCAAGAGCGACTCTGTCCACACCTACGGAAGGTTCTACGCAATAGGGGATATAGCGTTCATTGGTAACAGGGTCTATATAGGTAAAGTTCTCGCCAGAATGCTGGCTGTGCTGCTTTAGGTCAAAATCTGTTCTATTGGCTATTCCCCATAGCTCTCCCCACCCAAAGGGGAACAAAAACTCGAAATCTGTAGTTGCTTTGCTGTAATGGGATAATTCTTCTTGACTATGATCTCGGGTGCGGAGATTTTCCTCCTTTATCCCTAAGCTAAGGAGCCAATTTTTGCAAAAGTCTTTCCAGTAATCAAACCACTCCATATCTTCACCGGGTTTGCAGAAGAATTCTAACTCTGCCTGCTCAAACTCTCTTGTTCTAAAGGTGAAGTTACCAGGAGTTATTTCATTTCTAAAGGATTTTCCTATTTGTCCAATTCCGAATGGAATCTTTTTGCGAGTAGTGCGCTGCACATTCTTAAAATTCACAAAGATACCCTGTGCTGTCTCAGGCCTTAGAAAAATCTCCGACTGGGAATCCTCTGTAACGCCTTGGAAGGTTTTGAACATAAGATTAAATTTCCTTACATCGGTAAAGTTGTGCTTGCCACATTCGGGACATACAACATGGTTATCACGGATAAATTTTTCCAATTCTTCATTTGGCCAACCATCCACTTGTGGGTTGGCATTGCCCTGTTCTTTCATATAGTCTTCTACCAGTTTATCTGCTCTAAAACGAGCTTTACACTCTCTACAGTCCATTAAGGGGTCGGCAAACCCAGCTACATGACCAGAAACCACCCAAGTTTGGGGATTCATCAGTATAGCCGAATCCATTCCTACGTTATAAGGACTTTCCTGGATAAACTTCTTCCACCAGGCCTTTTTAACATTATTCTTAAACTCAACACCAAGGGGACCATAATCCCAGGTATTGGCAAGACCGCCGTAAATTTCGGAGCCCGGGTATATATAACCCCGCCCTTTGCACAGGGCAACTATTTTGTCCATGGTAATTTCTTTGGTCAAAGTACATTCCTCCTTTAAAAAGATAAATAACACAAATTTAGGATTTAAAAAAGTCTTTCATCCCACAAAGGGACGAAAGACTTATCTTCCGCGGTTCCACCCTTTTTGATCTATATCCATAGATCCTCTTCATGAAAGCTGCTCAAAGATGCCGTTCATTGAATCATAACCTCGGGCTTTCACCTTCCCCGAGTCGCTGGGGACAGAGGATTCAACTACTCCTTCTTCTCATCGCAGTATTTATAATTATATTACCAAATCATACGGAAAAGTCAAGAATATAGTTTGAATATGCCAGTTTTTTTATAATGATATGGTAAAATTTAAAGATATAGTATAGAATATATTGTAAAGTTAGGTTAGGAGGGAATGGAAATGAAGATAGGCGTAAGTTCTTACAGTTTAATTGGTCTAGTGCAAAGTGGCAGGATCAAGCAGATTGAGGTCATATCCCTAGCCAAAGAGATAGGCTTTGATGTCATCGAGTTCATACCCTTTATCTTAGAGGAAGAAGAAACCAATGAAGAGTTTGCTCTTCGGGCTAAAGAAGAATGCACCAGGGTAGGCATAGAGATGGGCAGCTATACCGTGGGTGCGGACTTTATAAATGGATCTGACGGAGATTTAGATGCTGAGATCCAAAGGGTTAAAGGTGAAGTTGACATTGCAAGAATACTGGGAGCAAAGACTATGAGGCACGATGCAACCGTTGGTTTTCCCAAGAATTATGTTGGTCCCAGAGATTTTGATGCAGCTCTGCCTAGACTCATAGAAGGTTGTAGAGCTGTTACCGAATATGCTGAGCAGTTTGGAATAAAGACCATGATAGAAAACCATGGATTCTTCTGCCAGGATAGCGATAGAGTGGAGAAACTGGTCAATGGTGTTAACCATCCCAACTTCGGTTTATTGGTAGACATGGGTAATTTTGTCTGTGTTGATGAAGAACCGGAAAAAGCTATAGGCAAGTTGATGCCCTACGCATTCCACGTTCATGCCAAGGATTTTCATATTAAATCGGGAATGCTACCTGATCCAGGTGCAGGCTGGTTTAAATCTCGAGGTGGTAACTACCTAAGGGGTGCCATAATTGGTCATGGAGATGTACCCATTCTTCAGTGCCTGAGAATAATGAAGAACGCAGGATATTCCGGTGTATTATCCATAGAATTCGAAGGGATGGAAGACCCAGCAGAAGGAGTAAAGATCGGACTTCAAAATTTACGCAGATATATAGAACAAATCTAGAACACAACCGGTGGAAATGGATATTTGACTCATTTCCACCTTATTGCTTCCAGATGTATTAGAGGTAAGGAGAAGGTTATGAAGCCTATTGTTAAGAAGATCTATAATGAAAATAATGATTTTCAGCGCATTGAGGTTATAAAAAGAAATAGAGAGAAAAGGAACAGGTACGGAGAATTCTTTGTTGAAGGGGTAAAATCTATAAATAGCGCTATTGAAAACAATTGGTCCATTAGAGCCTTTGCCTACACCAGGGAGAAACCCCTCTCCAACTGGGCAAAGGATATATTGGCAAATTCCACTGCTCAAACTCATTTTGAGTTACCCCTCAAGCTAATGGATAAGCTTAGCGAAAAGGACGAAGAATTATCTGAGCTTATCGCTGTTGTATCAATTCCCGAGGATGATCTGTCTCGAATAGAAATAAAGGAAGATATGCTAGTAGTAATCTTTGATAGACCTTCCAGTCCAGGTAATCTTGGTACGTTGATACGTTCATGCGAAGCTTTAAAAGTGGATGGAGTTATCGTTACTGGTCATGCGGTTGATATTTATGATCCAAAGACCATAAGAGCTAGTATGGGCACCTTTTTTGCGATGCCTACCATTAGACTGGAATCCCATAAAAAATTATTACCCTGGCTTAACAGCATCCGAGATATGTACCATGATTTTAAAGTAGTAGGATCATCTTCTGCTGGAGATAGACTCATAATGAATGCAGATTTGACCCATGGGCCTATTGCCTTGATAGTAGGCAACGAGACCTATGGCTTAAGCTATAACTACAAGCAAATTTGTGACCTTCTTGTAAAGGTACCTATGTATGGTAAAATAACCTCCTTTAACGTT
>JAWLDD010000111.1:0-7721 GCA_041686815.1 Candidatus Atribacteria bacterium
ATATGATACTCCAAAGAACACTGCCAACTATCAAGATAGCACCGACAACAAACTAGTGGGGGTACAACCGGTATACTTTCAGCCTCTTGATGAAACATCTGTTCATACTGAGCAAAATAACATCGATCTTATCTTGGACATTCCACTTCAGATTTCAGTGGAGCTAGGTAAGACCAAAAAGATGATACAAGAAATCCTTGATTTAAGCTCAGGATCCATTATAGAACTGGATAAAATGGCTGGGGAACCGGTAGATATTTTAGTAAACGGCAAAGCCATAGCCAAGGGCGAGGTGGTAGTAATAGACGATAACTTTGGCGTTAGGATCACGGATATAGTGAATCCATCAAATAGAATATCCCATTTAAGATAATATAACAGAAAGGTAGGTAGATACTCAATGAACAATAGAATACTTGTTGTAGACGATGCAGCCTTTATGAGAATGATGATAAAAGATATATTATCTAAGAACGGTTACAGCGTAGTAGGCGAAGCTGAAAATGGGGCCAAAGCAATTGAAAAGTACAAGGAATTAAATCCAGATTTAGTTATTATGGACATTACCATGCCTGAAGTAGATGGGATCCAAGCCGTAAGGGAAATCAAAAAAATAGACGAAGATGCTAAAATCGTTATGTGTTCTGCCATGGGACAACAAGCAATGGTAATCGAATCGATACAAGCCGGTGCTAAGGATTTTATAGTAAAGCCTTTTCAAGCAGATAGAGTGCTTGAGGCTGTAAAGAAAGTGCTGCTATAATGGATGAGTTTTTACATGCATTTCTACTAATTATCGGTTTTGTGGCAGTGTTATTAGCGGCTTATCTGGTGACCAAGCTTTTGGGCTCCAAGCTATCATATTCGAGCACAGCTAGGCACATTAAGATCATGGATAGGGTATTTATAAGTAGCGATAAGTCCATCTGCATTGTACAGATAGGAAAGCGCTACTTCGTGCTTGGAGTTACCAATCACCATATCGATGCTATAAGTGAGCTTGAGGAATCTGATCTGTTACCCATATCAATGGAGGAGAATGTTCCGTTTCAAAACCTATTTGAACAGTACATAAATAGATTTCGCAAGAATAGCAGAGTTATGGATCAAGGTGTAGATAGGATTCAACAGATTAAGGAGAGTCTGGAAAAGCATAAAAGAACCATGGGAAAAATGTGAATTTGTGAAATACCGAGGTAGATTTAATTGACTAGAAAAATGTTTCTCAAAATTAGTATTTGCTTAGTTATATTGATGGGGATTATGGTATTTTATGCACCCTATTCTTTGGCACAACCTGAATTGCCCATAGACATAGGAATAAATATCAATGGTACAGGTCCTTCCGGAGAATCCCTAAGTGGTCTTGAAATTATCTTTATTTTAACTATCTTGACCTTAGCACCTTCCATATTGATTATGCTAACCTCTTTCACCAGGATAATTATAGTCCTATCCTTTACCAGAAACGCTCTAGGGACACAGCAAATGCCACCGAATCAGGTGCTCATAGGATTAGCCATCTTTCTGACTTTTTTTATAATGGCTCCTATAGGAAACCAAATTAATGAAAATGCTATTCAGCCTTACCTAGAAGGGCATCTAGATTACCAAGAGGCAGTAGGAGAAGCAATGAAGCCTGTAAGGAACTTTATGTTTAAACAAACCCGAGAAAAGGATTTAGCTTTGTTTGTCAATCTATCCTCAATGGACAGTCCAGAATCTTTGGAGGATATACCTAACAACGTACTGATACCATCTTTTATAATCAGCGAGCTTAAAACCGCTTTTCAGATAGGTTTTTTGATCTATATTCCCTTTATAGTAGTAGACATGGTTGTGGCTAGTACCTTAATGTCCATGGGAATGATGATGCTACCTCCTGTTATGATATCTTTGCCCTTTAAGATTCTCTTATTTGTAATGGTGGATGGCTGGAACTTGGTTATCAAGACACTTGTTACTGGGTTCAAATAGGATTGGGGGTGACGATATGAGTGAAGGCGAGATAATTAACATAGCGCAACAAGCGATCTATACGGGAATTATCGTTGCAGCTCCTATGTTGGGCTTAGGATTAATTGTAGGCATAGTGGTAGCTATATTTCAAGCCACAACACAAATTAATGAGCAAACTCTGGTCTTTATCCCCAAGATTTTAGCTGTAGCTCTAGCACTCCTTGTTTTTGGACCATGGATAATTAAGACCATGACAGAGTTTACCACTAGGCTATATAATTCAATAAATACTTTAACTGGGTTGTGAGGGTATAGATGGATCTTATATTAGGACAGATAACATCAAAATTTGAAGTATTACTGTTGGTCTTTGTTCGGATGACAGGACTATTCTTAATGTCTCCGGTATTTGGACGACAGAACGTTCCAACATATTTTAAAATTGGCCTTTCACTGTTTCTGTCCTATATGGTGTTTGCTAACTTATTTTTGACTAATCATATTGATCCGTGGTCATTTTTTGAATTCGCTATTATAGTTTTTAGAGAAGTCATGATTGGATTTGCTATGGGCTATGTTATAACGTTAGTTTTTTCCGCTATATGGACAGCAGGTCAACTAATAGATACCCAGATAGGCTTTGGAATAGTAAATACTATAGATCCGCAGAGCAGCATACAAGTTCCGTTGATGGGCAACCTCAAAAACCTTTTAGCTCTATTGACTTTCTTTGTTTTAGATGGCCATCATACTCTGATAAAATTGATTTTTGGTAGCTATGATCTTATACCTTTAGGGCAAGCAACGATAACAGATTCAGTAGTTACATTGATTGTCAGACTATTTGCAAATTCCTTTGTTCTAGCCCTAAAGATTGCACTACCCATAATAGCCATAACTTTCCTGTCGGAGGTGGCTTTTGGCATTCTGGTTAGAACTGTTCCTCAGATGAATATATTTATTATTGGTATACCCATTAAAATTTTCATAGGAGTTATAGCTATCCTTGTGTTTATTCCAATATATATCGGTTCACTAAAGGGTATCTTTGACGGACTGTTCAATGATATATGGAAAGTCCTAAAGGGGATGGTTAGCATATGACTATAGCAAATTGGAAGATGGATCTTCAGCTTTTTGCAGAAGAAAGGACCGAGAAAGCTACCCTTAAAAAAAGACGGGATGCCAGAGAGAGAGGACAGGTATTTCGCAGTGTAGAACTGAATTCTGCTATTGTCCTGTTAACATCTTTCACCATGTTAAAACTGATATTCACAACCATCATGGAAAACTTAGGAAAAGTTTACATAGACTTTCTAGATGCTAATATAGCTATAGATCAAATATTTACTTATGAAGGCATTAGAAAACTCGGGATAAAGGTGGCATGGATTTTAGCGGTCACCTTGGGACCTTATATGCTGGTTGCATTGACCGCGGGACTGGTTGCAAATTATGGACAAGTAGGCTTCCTTTTTACCACTAAAACTATATCGCCGAAGCTGAGTAGACTTAACCCCCTAGAAGGATTCAAGAGAATATTTTCCAGAAGATCTTTTGTTGAATTTGTAAAGTCAATAATTAAGCTGGCCATCATAGGTGGTGTTGTATACACTGAAATTAAACGGAGTTATGGAAGACTCACCCTCTGGTATGTATTGGATATTTGGAAAAGCGCTTCATTAATAGGTGACAATGCCTATTCTATTGCTATTAAAACAGCTATAATTCTTCTGATCTTTGCAGTTTTGGACTTTGGATACCAATGGTGGCAATATGAAGTGGATTTAAGGATGACCAAGCAGGAAGTAAAGGAAGAATACAAGCTCATGGAGGGAGATCCTCAAGTTCGTTCTCGTATTAGAAGCAAACAGCGTGAGCTTGGCATGAGGCGAATGATGCAGGATATTCCAAAGGCCGATGTGGTTATAACTAACCCTACTCACTACGCAGTTGCTCTTAAATATGATCCGGATGAACAAGACGCTCCTGTTGTAGTAGCAAAAGGTCAGGATTATTTGGCTTTAAGGATAAAAGAGATTGCTAAAGAGAACAACGTGGTAGTAACCGAAAATAAACCTCTAGCACAAGCCCTGTATAATTCTACAGAGGTAGGACAACTCATCCCACCGGAACTATTTCATGCTGTTGCTGAGGTTCTTGCTTTTGTCTACGATCTTAAGGGTAGGACTGTATAATCATATAGAGGAGTATTTTTAAGGAGGGATTTAGGGATGAAATTTGCAGATAGTGTTCTAGCAATAATAGTAATAGCAATTATCTTACTGATTATATTTCCATTAAGTGAAACGGTTTTGGATATTCTATTGACCCTAAATTTATCCTTGTCATTGATAATACTATTGATAAGCCTATATTCGAAGAATGCATTGGAGTTTTCCATATTTCCTTCGTTGCTACTAATAACAACACTATTCAGACTTGCTCTTAATGTTTCTACTACTAGGTTAATTTTGACTGAAGCATCTGCTGGTAAAGTGATTGAGACATTCGGTAACTTTGTGGTTAGAGGAAATGTAGGAGTGGGATTCATCATATTCCTAATCATTGTCATCGTGCAATTTGTGGTTATAACAAAGGGCTCGGAAAGGGTATCGGAAGTAGCCGCAAGGTTTACCTTGGATGCCATGCCTGGTAAGCAGATGGCCATAGATGCCGATTTAAACACAGGTCTGATCGATGAAAGGGAAGCAAAGATCAGGCGGAGGGATGTACAGAGAGAGGCTGATTTTTATGGTGCCATGGATGGTGCTAGCAAATTTATCAAAGGTGATGCAATAGTAGGTATAATAATTACAATAATAAATATTGTTGGCGGTATAATAGTAGGATTTGGGAAGATGGAACTTGATCAGGTTTTATCTACCTATACACTTTTGACGGTTGGTGATGGCTTGGTTAGTCAAATACCTGCCCTCCTCATATCCACTGCTACAGGTATTATTGTTACTAAGGCAGCATCTGAATCAAGCTTAGGTGATGATCTGCTGAAGCAACTGTCGGGACAACCTACAGTACTGATTGTGTCTGGTATACTTCTATGTCTAATGGGATTTTTTCCGGGATTTCCTTTATGGGTGCTTTTACCTTTAGGAGCATTGCTTACCTATTTAGGTTTCTCTATGCTTAGAGCACAGGAAGGACAACCCTCCTTGGAAGAAGAAGATGTAATTAGACAGGAAATCGATGATATTCGCAAACCTGAGAATGTGATAAGCCTTTTAAATGTTGATCCAATCGAACTTGAATTTGGTTATGGCATCATTCCCTTGGCTGATGTCAACCAAGGTGGGGATTTGCTGGATAGAGTGGTAATGATCAGGAGGCAGATGGCATTAGAGCTTGGATTGATTGTGCCTGTGGTAAGATTACGTGACAATATACAGCTTAACCCCAATGAGTATGTTATAAAAATAAAGGGTACTGTTGTAGCCAAAGGAGAAGTTTTAGCAGACCGATTCTTAGCTATGAATTCGGGATTGACTGAAGGAGAAATTCAAGGTATAGAAACTACAGAGCCTGCTTTTGGATTGCCAGCAAAATGGATAGACGAAGAGCATCGGGAAAATGCTGAATTGATGGGCTATACAGTGGTGGATGCACCTTCAGTTATTGCAACCCATTTAACCGAAATCATCAAGCAATATGGACATGAATTATTAGGTCGTCAGGAAGTACAAATATTGCTTGACAACTTAAAAGAAAAGAACAGCGTTCTGGTCGAAGAGGTTGTACCCAAACTATTATCCTTAGGTGAACTCCAAAAGGTTCTGGGCAATTTGATAAAAGAAGGCATATCCATTAGGGATATGGTGACCATATTGGAGACATTGGCTGACTATGCTGGAATAGTAAGAGATCCAGACATGTTAACGGAGTATGTGAGGCAATCCCTAGCTAGATCCATAACTCAGAAATTTATACCCGATAACAAGGGGAAGGTATTAACTCTTGAAAGTCAGCTAGAAAAAGAAATCATGGACAATGTCCAACAGACCGAACATGGTTCTTATCTCGCTTTAGCACCTGAAAAAACCCAGAGGGTTTTTAGAAATCTATTACGTGAGGTAGAGAAGATAACATCTCTGGGAATGACTCCCATCGTGCTGACATCTCCTGTAGTAAGAATTTATTTCAAGAGGTTGACAGAGCAGGTTATGCCAGATTTGGTAGTGCTGTCCTATAACGAACTGGATAGTAAGGTGGAAATACAATCTGTAGGGGTGGTGACAGGTTAGCTCTATGATAATCAAACGATACATAGCCAATACAGCCCAAGAGGCAATGACTCAAGTAAAGACGGATTTAGGTTCCGATGCCGTTATTTTAAACACTAGACGAATCAGAAAAAAAGGCATTACTGGTTGGTTTTCAAAATCCTTGGTTGAGGTTACCGCTGCAATAGACGAGGATATAAGGATGCCTTTTGAGAACCAGCAACCTAAACAGGTTAATGGAACAGAAAAGCTGTATGACAGCAATGATTTAACTCATATTGAGAAAAAAGTAGATGCAATGGGTGAAATAATGGAAAAGCTTTTAACGGAGCTCCAGCATAAACCCAAAGTAGCTACCACTGATTCTTTCGATAATAAACAAGAATACTATGAACTCCTAATTAAAAATGAAGTATGCCAAGAGTATGCAGCTCAAATTGTTGACAAGGCTCTAGAAATGGGAAATCGAAAAAGTTTGGATTTAACCCAATGCTTTGAGGAGGTAATATTAGACTGTTTAGGAAGTGCTAAGCCTATAGAAGATTCATCGGCACAAAGAAGGATAATTTTGTTTGTAGGACCGACAGGTGTAGGAAAAACTACAACACTAGCAAAGCTGGCAGCAGTTTTCTCTATAGAGAAGAATAAAAAAGTAGGATTGATTACAGCTGATACATATAGAATTGCAGCTGTAGATCAGCTAAGGGTCTATGCTGAAATCCTGGAGATCCCCATGAGCGTTATATATTCCCCAAGTGACATAACAGAGGCATTAGAAGAACAATCCGATAGGGATATAGTTTTGATAGATACCGCAGGTAAAAGTATAAAGGATGATAACCATGAAAAGGAAATAAAAGAGATAATAGACTTGGGAAATATAGATGAGATTTACCTAGTAATAAGCGGTAACACAGGACAGCAAAGCTGTGCCAACATAATAGACAGCTATAATTTCTT
Source organism: Candidatus Atribacteria bacterium (assembly GCA_041686815.1). GTDB lineage: Bacteria > Bacillota > Clostridia > Caldicoprobacterales > UBA3941 > JAWLDD01. The sequence continues at coordinate 7,158 of JAWLDD010000111.1, forward strand.
ACCAGAGTACAAACTCATCTTTACCAAGTTAGATGAAGTGACTACATACGGAGCCATATTGAATTGTTGCATTAAATCAAAGATGCCTTTATCCTATATAACAACGGGTCAAAATGTGCCTGCCGATATCGAAATTGCTGATACAGGCAGAATTAAAGACCTCCTGATAGGAAAGAAAATGCTATGAGGGATCAAGCTGAACAGCTTAGGCAAATAGTTTACAAAATGCAAAAGGTCAATCAAAGAAAAGAAGATAAGGATAAAGGTTGTGCAAGAATAATCACTATAACCAGCGGAAAAGGTGGAGTAGGCAAGACCTGTTTTGCTACTAATTTGGGAATATCTTTAAGCCAAAGAGGCTACAGGGTAGTAATAATAGACGGTGATATCGGTTTAGCAAACGTGGACCTAGTGTTAGGTATGACTTCAAGATACGGCTTAAATGAGGTTATATTGGGTCAAATGGATCTAAATGAGGTTATGGTGGAAGGTCCTGGTGGAATTAAGTTTATATCCGGTGGTTCTGGACTAAAGGAACTCATTAATTTAGATTCCAACAAACTG
>JAWLDD010000112.1:0-7692 GCA_041686815.1 Candidatus Atribacteria bacterium
CTGATAAACAAGATCCCCGGTATAATATCTTCTAAGTTTATCACTGATAAAGATCACCAGATAATAGAGCTACACATCCTATCGGACATCTATCGGTCCCCTAAGCAGCTGGTTAGAGATATACAATCAGCAATGTTAACAAAGTATGATATCAAGCTGGATCACAAGATTATCAGCATTGCTCAGATAGATGATAATATTATCAATTATAAAGAACATAGACTTGGCCTCCATTATGTTAAAGTCTTGTCAGAAGGACCAAAATCTCAAGTTGAAGTTATCCTTGTAAAGGATGGCCAATCATATAAAGGTACAGCCCAAGGCGGAAATGCTGCAAGCAGCCGAACACGGTTAATTGCAGAAGCTACCTTAAATGCCATAAACTCTGTCTTGGATATCGAATATGTTTTCATCCTCGCCGATATAACAGACGTGATTATATCAGGAAGGAAAGCTTATGTTGTCTCAGTATCCCACCTTTTTGAACTAGGTGAAGAACTACTATGTGGTTGTTGTATAGTATCCAAAGATGATAGCGAAGCAGTGGTTAAAGCCACCCTAGATGCCATAAATCGCAGGATCGGCAGGTATTTCAAACAGTAATTTAATAGGCCAAACCTCAATTTAACTTTCTTGTTTTAAGCGGAGCGGATATGGCCTGTCAGACTAGCCAATGACAGAGATCTTGGAATAGGAGGCTATATCTCAATGAAGAAAATAATTGTTAAAGTATTAGTTGGCTTGTCAGCATTGTTATCCCTAATACTTGCTGGCGGCGCTGGCGTAGGTTGGTATTAATTCTTAAGGTTTGGCCTATTAATAATATAGAGGGGTATAGACTGTATGAATAAAAGAACTAAATTGTACCTATCCTTTATTATCTTCATTGGTTTAGTCATCCTTGGTCACAGCTGTTATAATGCCTTTAATCAAAATCCTATCCAAATAATTCTCTACTGGGTTTTTCTAGCTGGGCTATGCCAATCCTTCCTGGTGGTTTTTGGCAAGGATCGTTATGTTAGCGTAGTCTTTGCCGTTATCTTAGCAGCTCAGCTTTGCTATGGCGTTCACTTCAGTGCATTAGTTGCCGCATGTAGCCAGGTTTTCTTTATCTACAAAGAAAAACCTAAAACCTATAGACATATTTTTAGTGTTCCGGCTTATAAGACCCTTTTCAACGTTGCTAACTTCAGCATAGCCACCTATATCTCTGGAGTTTTAATGGAGTTTATATCAAATAGATTGAATTTGGATATGGGTAAAGTCCCCTTTATACTGGTGATACTCCTATATACTATGTCCTATGCCATTTTTAATACCGGTATGTTGATGTTACTTATGTCCCTTTTAAATAGGAAGCCTTTCCTGAAACTTTGGAAGGATCTTATATCCTGGATCTTACCTAATTTTATTGCCATAGCTCCCTTTGGTTATTTTATCGCCGTATTGTACAATCAGAATATGGGCCCCCTTTATATCGCACTGTTGATTGGCCCTTTGTTACTGGCAAGACATTCCTTCCAGCTATATCAAAAGTCAAAGATTCAGTATTACAAGACCATTAAAGCTCTTACAGCTGCTATAGAGGCGAAGGACCCTTATACTGAAGGCCATTCCCGCAGGGTGGAGATGTATGCCACTCAAATTGCCAAAAGATTAGGATTGAGTGACGCAAAGATTCAATCAATAGAAGTGGCCGCTCTTCTTCACGATATAGGGAAAATAGGTATCCACGACTCAATTCTAAACAAGACTGGCAGCCTATGTGAATCTGAGATTGCTCAAATACATAACCACCCAATAATTGGGATAAAAATACTGGATGATATTGAGTTGCCGAACAAAAGTAAGGAGATAATAAAACATCATCATGAAAGATATGACGGCAAAGGGTATCCCTTAGGGCTTAAAGGTGATGAGGTGCTACTTGAAGCTTACATCCTTTCTGCAGCTGATGCATATGATGCCATGACTTCGAACCGTCCCTATAGAAATGCCATGAGCCCCAAACAAGCTATGAATATCCTCATTGAAAACAAAGGTACCCAATTTCATCCTGATGTGGTAGATGTATTTGTTGATATTCTCAAAGAATCAAACCTTGAAGAAAGAATGATCAGCTAACCATGTTGTTCGAAAGTGTTCTACTTGGCATAATTATCGGCTATTTAAGGAAAGGTAGACTAACTAATCTAGCTTCCCTTAGCTTTAAAAAGGTATATCTTCTATTTTTAGCAGTCATTATAGAGTTTGGCTTGAGCTATATTTTGATAAACCACAATTATATAATTTCAGCTACCATTTCATTTACATTGGTAATGTTGCAGTATCTTCTAATCTTCTTGTTTATTTTTTTCAACAGAAGGCAGCCCTATGCGATGCTAATAGCCTTGGGTGTCTTGCTCAACTTTGTGGTAATAGCTGCAAATTTTGGGGCTATGCCTGTCTCCAACAGGATATTGGACCTGGCATCTCCTTCTAAAAAAATAAGCCTCCTAAAGGAGGACAAATACTATACATATAAGCTGATGAACAATGGTGTTCTTTTTTGGTTCTTAGGGGATTTTATCTGCGCTTATTTCCCACTACCACAATTTATCAGCATTGGAGATATAATTCTAGCCCTAGGAATCTTAATGTCGATACAAAAGGCTATGGTAAGCAAAAGGACTACTAATGCTAAAAGCCTTTACTCCTAATCCAATCAGCAATATCCCTCGCCATATGTTGTCTCGTCTCGTCTATATCCGCATTCAATACGGCCTCGGACATATCCTTGGAATGGAAAATGCATCCTTGTAATACTTCAGGAATCATGTCAATAAATCCTTCGTCCATAGCATCGGAATATACCGTAGCCTTGACGATCCTACCCTGCTCCAATCTAAGCCCAATTTGGATGCCTCCCCAGGAAAAACGAGTTTCAAATTCGATATCAAACTTAGGAGATTCACCAAAACGCCATTCCCAGGATTTGTATTTATTATATATCTCATTCAAGATGGCCTGATCCATACCCTCTTCACCCTTTGCAACATCAGATGTATGGCCATATATATCCATGAAGGATTGGATTAGAGCATCTATCATAGTGGGTATATCCAACCGAGAATTGTATTCCGAAAGATTTACTACTCTTGATCTAACTGATTCTATACCCTTTGACCTAATCTTATCCTCTGGTACTTGTAGATACCTAGTCATCTTTTCCATATCTGCTGAAATGAGTAAGGTGCCATGGTGCAGTGCTGATTTTTTACGAAAACAAAATGCATTGCCGGAAAATTTTCGTTCATCTACAGTCAAATCATTTCTACCGCTAAAAACAGCTTTGATACCCAAGCTCTCAACTGCTTTTAATATAACCTCCAATTGCTTATGTACATCGTAGAATTGTCTATCTATTAAGAAAGAGAAGTTGAGATTGCCTATGTCATGAAATACAGCTCCGCCTCCAGAGCTCCTGCGCGCCAGCTTTCCCCCTTCCTTCTCCAACAATTCTGTCCTGCATTCCTTCCAAGCATTTTGATTCTTACCGATAACTACGGTATTTTGGTTTTGCCATAGATATAATATACATTCATTGGATTTTACAGACTCTAAAAGGTATTCCTCCACAGCTAGATTTCGCCATGGATCTAGGTTTTTCGTAAGTACTATTCTTGTGTTCATAAGCTTAGGCATAAAGGCTCTCTATCCATGTACATTGAGAATATGCCCGTCCCCCTTTCCATAGTATATGAATCTATATTACCACAATCCTAATAAAGTGACACCTCTTTACTCCAAATATAGAAAGAGGAAATAATTAATCTTTGATCTGTGTAAGTTTCAAAATTTCTTCTAATACTTCTTTCCTCTTTTCATCAACCTTGTCAAAATCCATAGCCTCAACATAATACCTTTCTACTTCCCCATGGGTAGCCTTAGCCCTTGAAATGAAATCCACTGCCCTATCTATCAAGTGATAAAAACGGGCTTTTGCCTGTTCCATATCATCGTTAAACTCATAGATGATACTATAATTTAAATAGTCGTCAAAATTCACATAGGCCTCTATCTGATTGTAATCCACAAAGGAGTTGTTTGTGCTAAGAACCTGATTTATATTGACCACTGCGCAGTTTAACTCAGGGATAATGAGCAAATCCAATTCATCAATATCTATAGGACAGTGATACTGCTCAGTTGATATTCCCAACTCTTCAGCTTCTTGGGCAATGCGACCAATTGCCTTCTTTGCCCCTGATCCAGGCATCCCCGTAAATGCATATACCTTGTAAGCAGGTTGAATAAGGCTGTGGGTGAAGTTGTATACCCCCTTACCGCTGATAGCAGATGCAAAGAAATGGCCATGACTTGCTTTCCCGTAGCTGGAATCCGTTACGTCCTTAAAGAGGTCTTCCATAACCTGTCTAAGTACAACATTGTATTCCGCTGCATTGAAATCGTCCTGAACATAAGATCTCCATTCATCATAAGCCACCCTTGCCTCTTTTAGCTGGCTATAGGCCATTTTAAACAGCTTGGAAGCCCTCTTGTTAAGCTTTAGGATCTCATCCTTTGACTTTAAAAGCTTGGAATTATCCCAAAATTGGCCCAACCATATTATATCATCGGTTATTCCTGGATTTTTGGGATCAATGGCATGGGGGGCAGTACCATCTAGTAGGGCTACGCCTAGTTGTGGAATAAAAATCCCATCCAAAGAGTCAGGATCCGTAGCACAATGGTACTCTATCACATCAAATCCTTGATTTAGCATATATCGGCCTATGCCAGACATAAAAGTAGATTTCCCTGCCCCAGGACCACCTTTGATGATGTAGCACTTGTTATAGTTTTCTCCGGTTATATAGTCAAAAAAGGAATGAAATCCCTTAGCTGTGTTTCCACCTGGAAACACCTTTTTTACCTTACCATCATTCATATGTATTCGTCCCTTTCCATTTCAATTTTTCTACTAACTATAATATGCAGAAAAGGAAATTTGGGAAGGATATCATCTTCCAAGAAAGGCTGCTATTATCATGGCCAACCCCGTTATCTGGTAGATGAGCACTGTATTGGCGTTTGCCTTAATTAGCTTTGGTATATTGTTAAATTGTTTTTTGGCAATGTCAACGGATTTTAAAGCTAAGGGTATACTTATCCATCCCAGTAACCAGAAAACATTCTTATAGATGATAGCTACTGGAACAAAGGAGATATATGCCAATACAAAAAGCAAAGAATATATCTTTAGTCCCCGCTCTTTGCCCAATCGTACAACCCAGTTCTTTTTATTACCCAACTTATCAGCCTCATAGTCGGGATACTGATTTATCCATAGAACATTGGCTATAAGAAAACCAATGGGCAGTCCGACTACCATAACTCTAAAATCATAAGATCCCGACATAACCATATACATTCCCAAGGTTATCAAGGGCCCAAAGGTAAAGCCCACAGCGAATTCACCCAGCCCGGAATAGGCAAATTTAAAAGGGGGCACGCTGTAAAATATAGAAATAAAAACTCCCAACAGTCCAACCCATAAAACCGTTGGCTCTCTATAAAATACTATTATCAACCCTATTGCGCAAGCTAGAGCAAAGGTTCCCACGGCAATGTAGAGAACCTCTTTCAAGGTGAGCTTGCCTTGAACTATGGTCTTTTTACCTCCACTAAAAGGAGTTCTGTTTTCCGGTGCAATATTTACATCTACACCGGTTTTATAATCCACATACTCATTACTAGAATTCTTTCCTATTTCAATCAGATAAATTCCCGCCAATGAAAGCACAAACCAGGGAAAACTAAACTTTCCCGTCATTCCATAGGCCAAAGCTGCACCCACCAACATTGGGATGGTGGATGCAACCCATATCTTTGGATCGGCGATCTGCCAAAATCCCTTCCACAATCGTTTAATCCTCGTGTAATCCATATCCTCAACTTCCTATCACAAAATTTTCACAAGCCAAACCCTTGGAAACTCTAAAATCGTGTATTTATCCTGCAGCACGCATTGAATTTATAACGGCAATCAAGGCAACTCCCACGTCTGCAAAGACGGCTTCCCACATGGTGGCAATTCCCATGGCTCCCATGAGCAGGACAATACCTTTGACTCCCAGCGCCAGAGCTATGTTCTGCAATACTATCTTCTTTGTCTTCCCTGAGATCTCCATAGCTTTGATTAGTTTTGAGGGCTCGTCGGTCATCAACACGATATCCGCAGCTTCAATGGCTGCATCGGATCCTAGTCCTCCCATGGCTATGCCTATATCTGCCCGGGCCAACACAGGTGCATCATTGATCCCATCGCCTACAAAAACCAGCTTGCCTTTGGAGTTTTTACTCCTTTCTATTTCTTCCAGTTTCTCTATCTTTTCAGGGGGCAAGAGATTTGTATATACCTGATCCACTCCAAGATCATGAGCTACCTTTTCTCCTACCTCTTTTGTATCACCTGTCAGCATTGCTATCCTTCTTACACCCATAGATTTTAGAGCTTTTACAGTGTCTTTGGAATCTTCCTTTATCTCATCGGAAACAACCATGTACCCTGCATATTGCCCATCTACAGCAATATACACTACGGTGCCTAAGGTATCTACCTTTTGGCATATAACTCCATTTTGTTCCATCAAATCTAAGTTTCCAGCCAATATACTATGGCTGTTGGTTTCCACAGCTATTCCATGACCAGGTATTTCCCTATAGCTCTTGATCTGACTTTTATCAGTTTCACTGCCATAGGCCTTTACAATGGATTTAGCAATGGGATGAGTGGAATGGCTCTCTGCCAAGGCAGCTAAGGATAGCAGTTCATCCTTATCCATATGGGGTACTGGGTTTATTTCCGTTACACCAAATACGCCTTTGGTCAGGGTTCCAGTTTTATCAAAAACCACGGTATCGATCTTTGCCATGGCTTCAAGATAGTTACCACCCTTAACCAAAATACCATGCTTGGATGCACCTCCAATTCCCCCGAAAAAACCTAGGGGTATGGATATAACCAAAGCACAGGGACAGGAAACTACCAAGAAGACCAATGCTCTATATATCCAATCGTAAAAGCTTTGACCAGAGACTACTAGAGGAGGCAGCACTGCTATAGCCAAAGCGGAGAATACGACAATAGGAGTGTAGTATCCTGCAAATCTAGTAATAAAATTCTCTGTAGGCGCTTTCTTGCTGCTGGCATTCTCCACCAAGTCCAATATCTTCGATACTGTGGATTGTCCAAAGACTTTGGACACCTTTATTGATAACAGACCGCTATTGTTTATAAAACCGCCTATTACCTCATCCCCTTCCTTTACATCACGGGGCATGGATTCACCCGTAAGGGCAGAAGTGTCCATGGAAGATCTACCTTCTACTATATAGCCGTCCAAAGGCACCTTTTCACCAGGCCTTACAACAATTATATCTCCTATCTCTACCTGTTTGGGATTTACTTTAATGATACCATTCCCTTTTTTTAGGTTTGCATAGTCAGGCCTGATATCCATGAGATCTGCAATAGACTTCCTAGAGCGATGAACAGCCATATCCTGAAATAACTCTCCCACCTGATAGAACAGCAAAACAGCTACTCCTTCGGGGTATTCTCCTATAACAAATGCCCCCAAAGTTGCAATGCCCATCAAAAAATTCTCGTCAAATATCTGTCCCCTGCTAATGTTGGTGATGGCCTTT
>JAWLDD010000113.1:0-7679 GCA_041686815.1 Candidatus Atribacteria bacterium
TGAATACGGAATATTGTCATATTCACATTCATCAAACATACCCAGTTTAATCCTGGTTGTGAAAAGCCTTATGGCAGCCCTGGTTATATCCGCTTCAGTAATTAAACCCTCTTTAAGAGCCTGTAGAATATGTAGATACGTATTGCCGCAGTTTAGGTCGCATCCAGCTTTAAGAGCTAATGCAGCAGATTCTGGTGCGGTAGAAGTTACAAAGTGCTTAGTATGAAAATCACTTATAGCCCAGCAATCAGAAACCACATGCCCTTCAAACTTCCATTTTCCTCTTAATATATCGCCAAGAAGAGTGTCGCTTCCACAACAAGGTTCTCCATTTACCCTGTTATAAGCTCCCATAACGCTTTCAACTTTGCCTTCCACAACGCAATCTTCAAAGGCTGGAAGATATGTCTCCCACATATCCTTTTGTGTGGCTTTGGCATCAAATTCATGTCTAATTGCTTCAGGTCCGCTATGAACTGCGTAATGCTTTGCACAGGCTGAAGACTTTAAATATTTCCCATCACCTTGAAGGCCTTTGATAAAGGCAACTCCCAATCTTCCTGTTAGGTATGGATCCTCGCCATAGGTCTCATGTCCTCTGCCCCATCTAGGATCTCTAAAGATATTTACATTAGGTGACCAAAATGTGAGGCCTTTGTAGATATCGTGATCCCCATGCTTTGAGGCTTCATTGTATTTGGCTCGTCCTTCAGTAGAGATAATGTCTCCGATTTTCTCCAAAAATTCGTCATCGAACATTGCCGCCATGCCTATGGCCTGAGGAAACATGGTAGCAGTGCCTCCTCTAGCTACACCATGCAGCGCTTCATTCCACCAGTTGTATGCGGGAATATTAAGGCGCTTAATGGCAGGTGCATTATATCTAAGCTGAGATGCCCTTTCCTCTATGGTCATCTGCTCCACTAGTTCCCGTGCTCGCTTTTCCGCTTCCTGAGTAGTGATCCTATTGCTCATGTTCCATCCTCCTCGTATAATATTAAGCATTTGAGATGCCAGTCAATATTATGTTTGACTTTGTAAACACTCGTAATTGTTGTTAAAGATGGGACAAGGGACCTGTCCCCTTGTCCCAAACACTTATCTGTCTATCTCCTCAAATATTATCCCCGGTCCGAATTCTGCAAGGGATACCATTATGTAAGGATTGATACATGTATCCTTCCTGTCATATGCAAATTTCCACAGCTTTGCAGAAAGCTCTCGAATTATAGAACGATTTTGGGGCCTATCGGCTACATTCACAAGCTCATGAGGATCTTCTTCGAGGTCATACAATTCATCATAATCAAAGCCATTATAAACGTATTTCCACTTTGGCGTCATGATGGAACGCTGTATCCCGTACAGCTCATTTCCATTGGTCTGGGTATACATCTCATCCTTCCAACTTGCAATGGCATTTGGATCTCCCTCTATAAGAGGAACAAAGCTTTTACCTGAATAGCCCTCTTTATCGTATTCAACACCGCAAATATCCAGTATACTTGGTGCAAAATCAGCTAAGGAGATATACTTTTCTATATCCTTTTCATGCCTAATGGTAGTAACCCCTGGCCAACGCATAACCACTGGAATATGATAAGCAGATCTAAAGCATGGCAATCCTTTTGCGAAAAGGCCGTGTTCACCACAATAATCTCCATGATCGGAAGTAAATATGATAACTGTGTTATCGTATCGTCCTTCATCCTTCAAAATCTTTACAAGTCTACCGAATAGCCAGTCTTCATAGGTGCAATAAGCCATAAAATGTCTGATTGCCTCTTTAAATTCATCCACCGATAACTGGGCGAACCTTTCCTTAGTTCTCCTGTAAAGGTTGGGTTTATCTAGCATATTATCATAAAAATTCTCAGGAAGCTCGATGTCATCCGCATCATACATATCAAGAAATCTCTTAGGAACAAAATATGGATCATGGGGTCCTACAGTCCCACAATACAGGACAAAGGGCTGGTCAGGGTTTTGGCAGCACTCTTTAAGCTGTTCTTCTGCTGCAGCAACAACCTTTTCATCGTTAGAGGGATTTTCTGACTGTCCATATAGGACAAAATCCGGATAACCTTCTCTTATCAGCTGAGCTTTTCTCCTGATAGATTGAGGATCCTCACCCCTTAGATCTATATGGCAATCATTTTTTATATACTGTTCCCATTCATAAGGGTCTGGAGCTGGTCTATGACCCTTTTTACCATCAAATTTTTCGTTCCCATAGATATTGTTCCATCCAAACTCTTCTGGACCTACCTCTGCACTGACATGCCACTTTCCACTATGATAAAGCTTATACCCTGCCTGTGATAGCGGCACGCTCCATGTAGAAATGCCATCGATTAGCCCTCTTGAGAGGGTATTCCCTACCATTACGTTGTTCCATACACCATGCTCTGATGGATACAACCCAGTATGAAATGTTGCTCTTGAAGGACAACAATGAGGGGAAGGCGTAAAGCAGTTAGTAAAAGCAACGCCTCCATCATTATAAACGCTATCTATATTGGGGGTTAAACATCTTCCAAATGGAGGCGCCATATCTCCACGGTAGTGATCTGCCATAAATATTAAAATATTGGGCTGTTTATTGTATGCCATGAGACTCATCCTCTCATATATTTATAAGAGCCACGTTTCTTCATAAAATAGCATACCATATCCCTACTCAATTTACCACATCCTGCAAATCTATTAATTTCACCGGAAGCTCAGGATCACTCTTCTTAAAGAAGAGCCGAGAAGCTGTGCCAGCCTGTAAGTTAACGTATTAGTGTAAAGGATTTTAACGCCGCACTACCCTCACCTTTGTAAGTAAAATAAAGGGCATGAACCCCATCAGGAATAGCAATATCTGCCGTGTACTCTTTCCATATATTAGAGTACTCCACAGGAATACTCCCAAGAGCTTGCCCATCCCAGGATGTCTTTACTTCAAATTCCCCTCTACAGTATCCCCGTACTTTGATTGACACTTTTTTTACGTCACGACAGTCGAAATATTTAAATCCAGCAGTTGCAGAATCACGCATATTTCGGATATAACCAACTTCTTCATCCCCGTCTCTCCCATCCTGGGTGATTTTTGGGAATCTAGCGTCCATCCATAAGCCTTCCCTCGCTGTGTACATGGTCTCGTGTTTGCAGAAAAGGTTACAAGCTATGTATGCAGGATATTCACCTTCTCCTACTAATGGGCCCCCATTTAATCCACAGGATGTCATCTCTGGCTGTATTATAGATCCGTCTTCCCTAAACTGTATTGGCTCTGCACATCCCTGTCTGCTAAATGGTGTACCATTTGTGTGCCTATGATAGAATACATACCATTGTCCATTAATTTCTACAATACTTCCATGATTGTTCCAGCAGTAAAACATAGGTTTATCGGCAGGCTTATAAGAATCAATATGCAAATCACAATTGCTGATGACTACTCCGCCGTAGACGAAATCCTTGGTTGGATGTTTACTGGTTGCATAACATAGTTCATGGAGGGATTTGGAGGAATAAACAAGATAATAAGTATCTCCTCTTTTTCGGATAGAAGGTGCTTCAAAATACTCAAATCCTACAAAAGATGTGCCTTCGCTATAGGGCTCACTTGGTATAACAAATACCGGGTCTTCTACTATGGTGAGCATATCCGGACCCAATACCGTTGCCATAGCTCCACTTCTGCTTTTGTCCCCAAACCCACTAAATCCAGTATACAAATAGGTTCTATCTCCTTCTGTGAGCACACCCGGATCAAACTGGGGCTCATCGCCTTCTCTCTCTCCCAAACGGGTTCCATCTTCATAATGAACATACCCGTAAAATTCATATCTTCCTGCAGGTTCATCACATACTGCAACAGATACAATGTTGAGTTTGTCCAGTACATAGTAAAGATAGTAGCGCCCATCCGGTCCTACCGTAACATCAGGAGCATATAGACACATTTCACCATCCTTATTCAAGGGATCAGATGTCTTTGGATAAATAACCCCTTCATATCTCCAATTGCTCAGATCATCTACAGGTGCTGACCAGCAAACATAATCATTCAAGCAATATGCATGTCCTCTAAACTGGTCATGTGAACCGTAAACATATACCCGGTCTCCAAATACATAGGGTTCCCCATCAGGGATATACTCCCATGATGGAAGATAGGGATTAAAAGCTTGCTTTTTCATAAGCGTTACCTCCATTTATTTTTATCCTTTCATTAGAAAATATTATATTTAATAGCAAATTCCCTTTGCCAAGGGATAGCTCTTTTAACCTTTCACTTAAAAGGTTTATAGATTCACTAGACCTTTCCCAAGTACTCTTCCTATTGTATTCAAACAGATGGTGTAAGTGTATAGGACTTTCCGCCTTCAGCAGAAAATACGAATCCGATTTCAGTTTTTTCAATAGGAATCTGTCTGCCGTTGCACATTACCTTCATCCCGTTGCCTATCACCTGGATGGGGCCGTTAAATTGTGGGCGGACAGTGGCCTCCACCAGCTCTCCATCCTTCCACTTCATATCGACCTCTTGTGCTCCTCGTGCACAAAGGCCTGTAACACTTCCGTCTCTCCACGAAGAGGGCAATGCTGGTAGAAAATGTAGTGCTATATGACTTTGCAACAAACATTCCGCTATACCCGCTGTAGCACCCAAGTTGCCGTCTATTTGGAAAACCCAGCCTGCATTTAATAAGCTCCTGGAAGTGGAATTTACAATCATATCCCTAATGGCGCTATCTGTAAGATCCTTATCTAGTAGACGAGCATAGATATTTATAAACCATGCAAGAGGCCAACCTCCTCTACCAGCACCATGCTCTCTACGCAACTCCAAAGACCGTCTAACGGCTTGCATTAAATCTGGGGTATGGTACCAGTTAATGGTGCTGCCAGGATAGCAGGCGAAAAGGTGCGAGACGTGTCCCATGCCAGGTGTTAGTTCAGGATATTCTTTATCCCATTCAAGTAGCTGCCCTTTGGAACCAATTTTATCCTCTGGGAGCCGAGCAGCAATATCAGCAAGTTCCTGAGATAATGCTTGGTCAAGGCCTAAAAGATCTTGTATCTCTATTAAAGCAGCAAAAAATTCCCGCAGTATCTGATTATCCATTGCAGGACCAACACAAATTGGAGTATCATATCCATCTGGAAGAATATATCGGTTCTCTGGAGAAACAGAGGGGCATGTCACCAGCTTTCCGTCTACTTCGATGAGAAAATCCATATAAAACAATGCCATATCTCGTAATATTGGATACATTCTACGCAGAATATCCAAATCTTTCGTATATAGGTAGTGTTCCCATACATGTAGTCCAAGCCATGCACTTCCAGTCACCCAGGGCATAGCAGCCATATACCAGTCCTGTGGAGCACAGTCACCATAATAATCGGTGTTGTGGTGACAAACCATACCACGCATTCCATACATATTACGAGCAGTTTCACGGCCTTTTTCATGCATCCTTTCCAATAAATCCATAAGGGGCATGTGAAGCTCTGAAAGGTTACATATTTCAACTGGCCAATAGTTCATCTGTAGATTTATATTTATAGTGTACTTACTATCCCACATAGGTGCGAATTCAGCATTCCATATCCCCTGCAGGTTCAATGCTGCACTATTCTCACGACCACCTGAAACTATGAGATAGCGTCCAAACTGAAAATAAAGTGCTGCTAAAGCGGGATCGTCCCCTCCTTTACCTAATGCCAAGACTCTTTCATCGGTGGGCAGCGACGGTGACGGACCTAAATCTAGTACACACCGACCCATCAAGGCTGAAAAGTCCTTAACATGATCCATCCTCAGGGCAGTGTAGCCCTTTTTCTCTGCATTATCAAGACGCCTCATCACCTCACTTGTAGGATCCTCCACACGATTGGAGGTTGATGAAGCCGCATACATGATAACCTCTCCAGCATTTCTGACAAGTAGTTGAGAGACAGGATCTAGTATTTCTCCATCGCAAAGAATACGTACAGCTGTAGCAAACTCAACTTCTGATTCATGTCCTGTCATCAGAATCGTATTCCCATTCACTGTACGAATTGAATCCACAAAAGGGGCAGGCCAACCACCCGCACTTACCTTCCTGCCGGGTCTACGATCGTCCATTGTCGTTGCATCAGATATGCCAATACGATTCATCATAATGTCCAGATTAATTTTCCCTGGTACATCACTGTTATAACGGATGCACATGACCTGATCAGGATAGCTAATGAACATTTCCCTATGGTAAACTATTCCCTCCTGAGTATGATCTATATTTAGGACCCCTTCCATCAGATCTAGGTTGGAGGAATACTCTGTGGCATCGGAACTATGTGGCAACCAACCAGCTGTAAATGGCAAATGTTGATTCAGTGCAATGTCCAGCTCGCCCAGTAAGGTGTAATGGCGCATACATGCCGGTGTGCCTGCCATATACTGCATAATAAGTTCTTCAGCATGATAGATGTCCCCCGAGAGCACAAGTTTCCTGATTTCGCCCAGTTTTTCCTTCAATGATGGGTTGTTACGATCCATAAACTTACCATACCAAAGAGAATCATCATTTAACTGAATGCGCTCAATACTGGTATGGCCATAGACCATGGCACCAAGTCTACCATTTCCCAATGGCAAGGCGTCAAACCATTTATCTGCTGGTTTGCTATAGCTAAGATAAAAAGGATGTTTCATTGGCAATACCTCCTTTACCCGATGTATCTCTTTCCACTTAATTAAAACATACGAGGTTGCTCATAGAAGCAACCCCGTATGCCTGTGTTATTGCGCTCTACTATTTTACACCTTTTTTCTCGAGGTCCTTCAGGTGATTTTCTGTCATCACTGCTTTTACCTTTTCAAGACCAGCTTCTTCTATCTCCTTCATTGCTGCTTCATATGCTGCATCAAAATCCTCATCATTTTCAGCAAGAACCATTTGAGCTAGATATGAATTCCATATGTTCTTAATCTTCTGATATGCTACACCTTCATCGGAATCTGGATCAGGATCTAGGCTATCAAGACCAAGCTCCCATACGTCATGCCCATACTTACCAACAGACTCGAGGTATTCAGCATATGAACTTGGCGCCATTGCTACCTTTTGCAAGCCTCCCCATTTTGATCTCCACATTAAGAGTCTCTGTTCAAATCCATATTTATTCTCTAAAGCCTCAGGATTTTCCTCCATGTCCTTCAGTATTTCTGGCTTATATTGAGGTTTGCCGTCTACAAAGTCAAAGGTCTCTCCCTCTCTACCAAACATGTTTGCTATCTGGCCCTCATCGCTCCAACAATATTGGAAATAACGAATAATTCTTTCAGGATTTTTTGCATTCTTTGTTATCATTGATGCAACCCAACCTGCACCTCTTCCACCAGCAAACTGAGGTTCTTTACCGTCATATTTCTGGAACTCTAGAGGAATATAGGTTTTTCCTTCATCTTGTGTAAGTTGCATGATTTTAGGATTATGGTTTTTCCAAATATCGATAGGGAATCTTCCGGTGACACCCCATTGTGCCGAATCAATGGTCTCTCCCCAGGTCTCATGCTTCATCATCAGGGTGTCTACACTGATCAGGCCTTCTTTATAGATTTGGTTTAAAAACCTAACAGCTTCGATAAAATTCTCATTTTCAATAATCAGTTTTATTTGATCATTCTCAAG
>JAWLDD010000114.1:0-7662 GCA_041686815.1 Candidatus Atribacteria bacterium
GAACAATTTTGGGTTTGAGGGTCTGGCAAGCGATAGGCAAAAGGTACAAAATTTATTCAAAAGCCGTGTCATCATAGAAAAACCCAGCCTTGAAGATATCATGTTATTTACAGTTAGGGGGAATCAATATGCTTAATCTTATTTTAAAGGATCTGTTAGTACAAAAGAAATCCATACTTTTTGTCCTTTCTTACTGTTTCTTCCTAGTCTTCGCCTTTCAATCCTTAGAAGGAGCTGCTCCTGTTGCCGCTACTACTGCTGTAGTGTATCTCTTGACCCAATACTCCTTTGCCCACGAAGATAAGAATAAATCTGAAACTATGCTGAATAGCTTGCCTATATCAAGAAAAGATATTGTACTTGCAAAATATTTATCCATATTTCTATATATAGGTCTAGCTATGGTAGCCTATATGTTTGCCACCTTAGTTGTAATGGCTGTTAGGATCCCTGTAAAAGTTCAATTCGTCAGTCTCCAGGGCATTACCATAACCCTCTTTCTAGTATCTCTGATGGCTTCTATGTATCTACCCATAATCTTTAAGTTTGGCTACTTGAAAGCAAAAATGTTTAATTTGGTTATGTTCCTATTGTTCTTCTTTATACCCATGGGTGTGGTCAGCTTGTACCAAAACCCTGAATATGCTCCATCCATTGATAACATACTAAATGGCATGGCAACCTGGTCTGATTGGCAAATTGCTTCACTAGTGGCTGGTATATCATCGCTTATGATGTGCCTATCCTACTATATTTCTGTAGGCATATATAATAACCGTGAATTTTGAATTAGTACAGGGCAAGTGTAAGCATCTTAGTTAGCATTTGCCCTTATGAACTCCATTCTGATAAATTTTTGTTACTTTAGAGAAACCAGCCTATTCACGCATTTTAATCTGATAATCAACTGTACAAGGGGTGTCATAGTAGCTAAGACAATTGTTTAAGAAGCAATTCCTTTAAAGTAGATATATGTGATACGCTTTTTGGTTCAACATTAATATCCTTAAAGAAAGTTTTTAGCATATCCCCAGCGAAATCATGAATAGCAATAACATCAATTAACCTAGAAATAAATGCTTCGCTATAATATTCTCCCATAAACTCCTTTGCTGGGGGTTTATCCCATTTAAATAAAGCAAAAATAATGGATACAAGCTCGTAGTATGGAGGAACAAGTTGAGCCTCTCCTTAGTTCATGTTTAATTAGCATTTCTTCTTCAACCATAATTCTCACCATCGTCCAATAACTCTATCAAATTTAATAGCCCATCTTTTGATATATTACTGATTTATATCACTTGCTTACTAATCCTTACAAAAGAGGGTTTCATAGAATATTTCCCTTCCTAAACCATCGAGATAGTCAATCTTCCTTTTCTCATAAAAATCCTTTACATCTCCTCTCTCAAAATACCAAATACAATCTATCAAAACACTCAACTTGTATACATCAAATAAGTGCTTCTTTTCCAAATCATCTAATGATCTATGTTTTAAGTATTCTGATACTATCCTCTTTGCATTAGTAAGGTCAAAGACATCATCATTTATTCCGAAGTCACTCCAAGTATTCCATTCAAAGGATGCCTTAAAGGGTTCTAGCAAACACACAAGGTCGAAGGTTAAAAATGTGTAATTTGCATCGTCAAAATCTATAAGGGCATTAAATTGATCATCCTTATAAAGCACATTTGTAAAATGAAAATCAGAGTGACATACACCTTTTGTTAGCGATTCCGGAAGAACTAATCTATCTAGCTGATCCTTATACCATTTTAGTTTTTCACGTGAGTTATAGGTATTTATCTTTTGGCTTACCTCTTCTGCTAACTTTCTACAAGTATCAACATTATAGTTTAATCTGTATTTCTCATATGGAGATCTATAGTCTTTGGTGAGATTATTTAGTTCAGCAACCTTCTGAATAAGTTGATTTCTTTGGTTTTCATTTGGTTTGTCTATATGTACACCTTCAACAAACTCAAAAATTGCATAAGGCTTACCATTATATACTCCAACAAATTGTCCCTGCTCGTCCTTAAATAGAGCGGGGCAAGGATAGTTATTATCCTTTAGATAGTTTATTAAATCAGCTTCGAAACGAACCGAATTTAAAGAACGATTTTCATAATATCTAAACACCAATTTGCATTCTGTAGTAATTAGTAAATAGTTTGTTTGCACTGTGCCGCTATTAATTGGTTTGGATTCAATAAGGCTACCCAAGTTAAAATTTTCTAGAATTTTCTTAAATTCATATGTAGATATGTTAGTTTTAGCCGCCACAAGAAAACCTCCTATAACCCACTTTGACTGTTGTACTAGCTAGCCTTACAGCCTACACTAGCCATATAGACTATTCTTTCTTTGCTACAATAATATCCCTATTGATTGCCTGGTCCACTCGATGTTCAAAATCGGTATATGGGTTATCGTTCAATACATCCAGATTATGCTTTGAGAAAATCTCTATTATCTGTTCCCGGCTGAGTACAAACTTGTTCCAAGCCAGAACTATTACGCCTCCTGATTTTAAACTATCGGTCCAGCTGGGTAGACAGTGACGTAGTAGTTCTTTAGGGTTGCGGGTGATGGATGATTGATTTTGATTGCTGACATTTCCATGCTGTACACCATAGGGCAAATCCCCTACAATGATATGAAACATTTTTTTCTTAAAGAACCTATTAGAATATCTCGAATCACCTGCTACCATGCAAAGCTGCAGGGTCTTGCCTGCTTTATAATCCTCTTTTGATTTTGCAAATTCAAATCTATAGAAGTTTGAAGTAAAGCTTCTACCTTCACCTCTCATCTTCTCTTTTTTAAGAGTATGCTTATATTTACCGTTCTCAAGATATTTCTTAAAGTATACCGCTGCTTCATGTACTACCTTTGAGCTGATCTCTATACCATAGCTATTATATCCAGCTATCAAAGACTCAAAGAGCGTAGTCCCCTTTCCTGCAACAGGATCAAGTAAGTTAATATCCTTTGTATTATAGAAATCACTGGATAAGATAGCAACATTGATCATTAATCTTGTAAATATTTCATTGGTCTTCCCAGTATATTTCAAAATAGTGCTCAAATCATCATTGAAATAATAAGAAGGCGCCTTGCGTATAGGTATAAGAACCGTTTCCGACCCATTCTTTCTAAGCTCAAATAAGGCATAAGCAAAGGAAAGCCTGGATAGCCAAGCCATATCATCGCTACCCAATGGATCCTCGGCATTGAAAGCTAAATATAATATACCCTCAATCTCAGTAAGGGCAAAATCTTTACACTTAACAGAAAATCGTCTACAAGCAATTTCAAGCTCTGCTAAGGAGAGCTTTTTTGAAGCTTCGAAATACACTCTGTTATGACCGGGATTTGATAATATTGCATAAGTTATCATTTGCTTCTCTTATTTACACCTCTTTCTTCTCTGATTGACTACAAAATACATTCTATCATTTAGAGCTCTATATCACAATTTCTTTTTCACCCATCCAAAAACGGGCATAGGTTTTATATCCCAATGAACCATACCAATCTTCCAACCATGTATAGCTTAGATAAGAGTAATCATAGCCTATTTGCTTTAATTCATATGTTGCCCTTGCAGCCAATTGAAGGCCTATTCCTCTTTCTCTGTTTTCTGGAATCACACCAAGACATCCTAAACCAGCTACCCTTCCGTTGAAGTTGGTAGAAAAGGACAATCCTTTCTGAACTAAGATTACAAATCCAAGGACCTGGTCCCCTTCTTCAGCTATGTATACTGTTTCCTTAGATATATCAAAGTATCTACACCAGGATGGATCTACTTTTGCTACGCTGTCCAGTAAAGACTCTAGGTCCTTTTTCTGAGCATAATGAAAAACTACAGTTTCAGGAGCAGCCGGAATTTCGTTCTTCTCCAATGAAAATTCATCCAACTGTAAAACCATATCAATACTGGACCAATTGGCAGAATAGCCATGTTCCTCAAAAAAGCCACAGGGATTGTAATGATTATTATAAGGTACACCTTGACATAGGTATGTCTCTTCTGAAAAGCCAAGGGCAATATGCTTATATCCCTGCTTCTTAATATGGTTTTCAGCTTTGTATAGCAGCTTGGTACCGATTCCTCTATTTCTATACTCAGGTAATACACATAGAGCCAGTATACCGTTTTGATTAACTACCGTAAATCCTACAGGAGTGCCATCCACTTCTTCAATATAATAGATACTATCACCCTTTAGTCCTAAGCGACTTACAAAGGTATTAAGTTCGGTCTGCAAATAGGGAATAGACTTATTATAGATATTCAACAGAGAGGATACATAAGTCATATCGAACATCTCCTTCCTCATATGTGACATTTTATCATAATAAATTCAATATGACATTATCACAGAATAATAATATAACACACAAATATCGACATAATGAAGGGCGAGTTATGATAATATTTCGCGAAATTTGGCGGCATCTTAGACCAGGTTGCACTTTCACTAAACATTACAGTAGCTAGTGCAGGACTTTTAAACACCTTGTATTTATATGGTGCCGCGATTGGTGGTCCAATCACATTGATTATTTTCAGAAAAATAGACCGTATCAGATTGTTGAAGACAATGCTTCTCCATATTAACTACAGTGGCCCTTGTTACGATAAGAAGCTTTGAAGTGTTGCTTGTCGTTAGGTTCATTTTGGAGCGATATATTCTGGATTCTTAACGCCATGATGATTGCTGCTCTTATATATTTCCATTTCAACCTTACTGAGGGTAGCAGCGACTCAACAGAGTTAAACCTCAAAAATGAGCTTAATTTCCTAAAAGACGGTAAAATCTTATTTCTCCTCGCTTATACTATAGTCGTGTTTTTAGGATATGGTAGCTTTTATACATACGTTACGCCTTATCTGCTTGAATTATATCCTTCCTTTAAGCCTGTGATGAGCGTAATTTTGGTTGCCATTGGTGTCGCAAGCTTCATAGGAAATTGGGTTGGTGGTATTGTTTCGGCTAAAATCGGATACGCTAGATCAATGTTGATAGGTGCAGTAGTTCATCTAGCAATAGTTATACTTTTGTTTGTAATGCAACCGCTGCAGTGGGCAGCGCTACTATTTACTATGCTTTGGATGATGAACTCATGGTTTATAGGCCTACAGGTGAATACCAGTGCTGCTCAGGTAACTGAAAATAAATCAAGTTTTATTATCAGTTTAAACACCTCTGCTAATTTTCTGGATCAAGCTGTCGGATCCAGTTTAGCTGCTGTTGTTATCACTCTAGGTGGAATCCAAGATATTATATTTATCAGCTTGTTAACAAATCTATTGATAATATTGATTCAATTTGTGTCTAACAAAAAGTATTTATAAGATGATTTCCAAAGCTGATCTTTTTTCACTACTATGAAGCGTTATTCATAAATATTTTTGTATACTTGAGCTGGTAGGTGTCATACTATTTTAGAGGAGTGTGATGTACTGTGAATGGAAATGCAGAACTTTTGAATTTTATCTATCAAAACTCTGAAATGGGAGTAAACACCATCAGCCAGTTGATAGAAATTGTTAAAGATGAGGACTTCAAAAACCATATAAAATCTCAGTATGATGAGTACAGAGAGATTCATGCTGCTGCTCAGAAACTATTAAACAAAAACGGTTATGATGAAAAAGGGCTTAACGCCTTAGAGAAAATAAGGACTTATTTGATGATAAATATGCAAACCTTAACCGACAAAACACCTTCCCATATCGCTGAAATGCTAATTATTGGGAGTAACATGGGTATAATAGATGCCATAAAGAATATCAAGAAATATGAACAAGAAGTAGAACCTGATATTTTAGAGCTTATGAAGAGATTGCTGCGGTTTGAGGAAAACAATGTTCAACAATTAAAGAAGTTTTTGTAAGTTGCTACGCCTATTCTACCCTGAGCTGTAAGAGTAGAATAGGCGTTTATTACAGTATGCTTTTCTATCCCACAAACCATCAACACTAGACAATTTCTTCAACTATAATCTATAGATTTCTTGCATTTTCTTGCACAATTCAGTATTACAAAGCACATCCGTCGAATCCGCAAACTGATTAACCGAGCCAATTAGAAATTTTATGTTTTTAATCTCTTCATCTTTGATAATTTCCAAAATGGCTTCAACAAACTCATCGGAATTTATAACTAAATATGGTCTAGTGTAGTAGTTGCTTACTTCAGTATTCAAAGGGCGGGTGATATTTAAACTATTATGCATTTCTCCAACATAGGTATATGCCTTGGACAAATATCGTTCTCGTTCCTTCCAGTTATCCGAATTCATTACTTTAATTAGCAATGGATAAAGATCTCCTGCACAATGCAGTTTGGAAAATGCAGTCCCAAACCATTTATTATAAGGTGCATACTGTCTTTCTATTAGAAAACATAATCTCATTAGATCCCTGCAATTATTGATTGCAGCTCTCCTAGCCCATCATAGAATATCCTCCCTTTTGTAACACCCAATAATGCATGTTCCTGTAGAATAAGCCACTCTATAGAGTTTATATCTTCATAAGGATTAATACCTAAATACATCTCAAAGAAGGATTTAATAGTATAAAACTCAATCATATGATTTATTGGCGTAGAGTTATCATTCTCTGGTATTAGTATCTCTTCGCCAGTACATTTAGAAGTTGAATATCCATAGAATACATGTGGCAAGGTGTCACCTAGTGTTTTGGATATATCATCCTTTAATAGTGGGAAATCCTTCTCAGAAAGAAAAATAAACATCCGCGGATCCCAATTGTGATCAGTTGATATAGGAGTATCAAAGCCTAAAATCTCTGAACCCCCTCCTATTAATGCTGCTGAATATTTTAGGTTGGGATAGTAAGTATCAAGTATTTTCTTAACGCACTCCTCGTAAAATTTCTCTGATAAATCTAATCCTTTAATAAAATTAATCATGTTTTTCTCCCCATGCACAAAAAAATAGTATCAAAAAGGGCAAATTCTCCGCCATAGCGATCAATAGTGTCAACAATCTCTTTAAGGAATGGTATTCTGCTCTCTTCGGGCATTGCCCTATGATCTGAATATGTACTGATTAGTGCAGTATAATCTTTTGCGCTAAATGTTCTTGAACCATAATAAAACTTATCAGTAATATCAACAAACCCATACTGCCTTAATGCATTGATCCTGCTTAATCGCTTTTTCTCACGTTGCTGTTGCCTTATTTGCGGGTCTAACTGAGGCTTGTTCCCTCCAAAAAATTGACTATATTTATCATATGTTTTTTGCAAGGCTTCATGTATGTGAGTATGTTCTTCAGCTGGTAAAGGCTGGATTGAAAACCATGCAAACACACCCTCGCTTCTCAAAAGCTTATAAACTTTCGGAATCCCTATTTCTTGCGGTATCCAATGAAAAGCTGATGCGGAATAAACTAAGTCATAGGCGTTTTCATCAAGTTGAACACTTTCAAAATCATGATTAATGACTTCAAAGTTCTTAAACTCCTTAAACTTTTCCCTTGAAAATTGCGCTAGTTTATCGCCTATTTCAATAGCGGTAACCTTACAACCAGTCTTTAAAAAAGGCAAAGTTGCCTGACCTGTACCAATTCCTATTTCTAGAGCCTTTTTATTTCTGTTAAGGCTTGAAAACTGAA
>JAWLDD010000115.1:0-7661 GCA_041686815.1 Candidatus Atribacteria bacterium
CTGTCCACTACTTGCGGAAGCATCCATTCCATTATATTCTGCATAAGTATGGGAAAATCCGGCTTTAAAGGTAGATCGCTATTATGAATATCAAAGGGAAAGATTACGATACGCTGACTACCTCTCTCACCAGCCATCATTATTGGATAATGACCGTCATCCAATACCGATTGTGCCCAATCTGGTATCTCTATACTACGAGCTTCAGCAATGTGGATTTCCTCTGGTTGAATATATCTTGTCAGATCCCTGTAGCTGGTTTTACTGCTTAATCCCACAACTCCAGGCTTAAAAGTTTGCCCCAATGTAATTATATCACTATCTCCCCTTGGATTAAAAAGTATTACGCTACCGTCATTGGGAAGCTGCGATGGTAGATATCCATCATAAACGTAAAGATTATAGCCTTCTATGTCCTGAGCCTCATCAAAGGTAGTCTTATCTAAGTGTAAATCCCTTCTTAGCCCCAAGGCCTTTTCCAGAAATGTATTTCGTGAGGTGACCAGCAACACTTTATTGGAAGTAGGAGGGCTAAACACGGCCCAGCTCTTATTGTCTATCATTAAATGGTCTTCATCTATAATGCTGATCTCCACTCGTTGGGCATCAGAAGAAATATTGTCCCAGTATATGTTGGCGGTTTCACCTTCAGCCAATGGGATTTCTTTGACGTCCACCAACCTGTCGTCCACCAAGCATTCTACGGAAATCGTACATGAGTCACCATAGTTGACTATTGTAGAAAGTACTATAGGAATATCTAAATTATAGCTATAGGTTACCCATTCTACAGCCCTGTTCTGACCATTGTTATTGTAGATCTGAGTATTATACCGCATCTCATAAAAATCATTCAGCCTATAATGCTCATCGGTATACAGATATATGGTTGCATTTACCTCATCGCCTGTAAGGGATTGAACCAGAGAAAAAGCCTCCTCTATATTGGCTGATTGGTTTGTGGCTTTAATCTGTGCCAATCCAGCTTTTAGGAGGGACTTATCTGATGTTTTGTTCGCTAAAATACTGGCTTGGCTGGCTGCCTCGATTAGAGTCATACTTTGGTTGGGCATCATACCATCGATTATATTCTCTATATCGACACATGCTTTTTCAAATCGACTGGGTTTAACATCCGTAGCCTGCATACTGGCTGATGAATCGAGAATTATTATGTAATGATCTTTTTGCCCTCTTCCGACTATAGTAGGCTGAGATACTCCTAATGTAAAAAGAGCCAATGCTAATATTTGAAGGACTAATAGTATATTAGCCCTAAGTTTCTGCCATGGAACATTGGCTCTCATGGTTTCTATGGTCCTATCCCATAGAAATGTACTAGATATGATTACGTCCTCATGTCTAGGTTTTAATAAGTATAATATAATGATGCCGGGAATAGATATAGCGAATAAAAGCCCCCAGGGATTCAAGAAACTCATCAGCGAATCACCCCGATATTTACCAAGTTTTCAAATATTATTTCATCCAACTCTGTATGACTGTTGACCGGGACATAGTATATACCCCTATTGTAGCAAAACTCTTTAACACTTCGTAAGAACTTATCCAGATTATCTCTGTAGGCTCTGAGCATTTTTGGCGTAATGTTTACGTCCCTGTATCCTTGGTCCTCCTTGTCTATTAGTCTTATGGTACCGCTCCAAGGCGGTTCTATTTCCTCAGGAGATAGGATATGAATAAGACTTACTTCTTGTTTTTGATACTGGAGATATTTAATAGCTTCCTGATAACCGTCCTGTGAAAAGAGATCAGTCAGAATTATGGATGTACCTCCACGACTGCCCAAGGCTTGATATCTTTTTTGTATAGCAGAATTTAAGGAGGTCTTGCCTTGAAAGGGGCTTTCCTCAATAAACTTCATTGCTTTCCAAAATCCTTGTTTCCCGGAAAAAGAGGGAAGGTATCTTTCCACTTCTTCATTGATGCAGGCCACTCCAGCCCGATCAAAGGTATTGAGGGCTATATAGCAGAAGATTGCTGCCAATCGTTTTGCCAAGAAACCTTTGTTGGGCTGTCCAAAATCCATGGAGCTGCTGCAATCCAAAAAGATGGTTATCTGGGATTGCTGCTCTTCCATAAATAGCTTGATAAAGAGGCGTTCAAAACGAGCATAGGCATTCCAATCTATCCTTCTAAAATCATCACCTAACGTATATTCCCTAAAATCAGAAAACTCTACAGAGCTTCCTTTATGGGTGGATTTACGCTGGCCACCGGTGCTACCCTTTACTACCATTCGAGTAGCTAAGGACAATCTATCCAATTTACTCAAAAATTCTTGATCAAAAGGGGTTTTGGGCATGTTATTCCTTACCTTTCTGCCATCTCTTCGATTATTTCACCAAGGATATCATCAGTATTTCTGCCTTCAGCGATGCCCTCAAAATTTAAAAATATCCTATGCCTTAGTGCAGGATATGCTACGTATCGAATATCGTCAAAGGAGACGTTATACCTTCCTTCCATCAAGGCTCTTATTCGTGCAGCGCTAATAATAGCTTGTGCCCCACGAGGACTTGAGCCATACCGAATGTATCTCTTGGCGGTACTGGAAGGGTTCTCGCCGTCAGGGTGAGTAGCCAACACTAACCTCAGAGCATAGTTTTGCACTCCCTTGGCTATTGGTACATGTTGTGCTATGGATCTAAGTTTCATTATAGTCCTTTGATCTGCCACTTTATTGGCTTTGTCCTCCGTTCCTCTAGTAGTAAGATTTACTATATCATTTAGTTCATCCAGAGTTGGGAACTTTACCATCAATTTAAAGAAAAACCTATCCAACTGAGCCTCGGGCAAGGGATATGTCCCCTCTTGCTCTAAAGGATTCTGAGTAGCCAGTACAAAATAAGGTTGAGGGAGGGTTCTAGTTTCCCCGCCTACAGTTACAGTATGCTCTTGCATTGCTTCTAGCAAAGCACTTTGGGTTTTGGGAGTGGCACGATTTATCTCATCTGCTAAGACGATATTGCTAAATATGGGGCCTGGTTGGAATCGAAATATGGTATTACCATCTTGATCTCTAGTGATGATATTGGTACCCACTACGTCGGCAGGCATTAAATCCGGAGTGAATTGTATACGACTAAACTGCAAATCCAATACATTGCCTATGGTTCTAACTAGACGTGTTTTCCCAAGACCGGGCACACCTTCTAACAGAGCATTACCGCCTGCGATTATTGTTATAAGGGTTTGCCTTATTATCTCCTTTTGCCCCACCATTTCACGGCTGATTTCTTTCTCTATGGACTCAACTTGTTGAGCAAAGGATTTAATAGTATCCTGAGTTATTTCCATTTGTTTTACCTCCAGTCACTCCAATGCACTAAAATAGGCTTTTACCCATTCACGCATGTTGGAGGGAATATTTTGTCTCTCAATATTCTCCATAGCTTGCCTTTTATACTCGCCAAAAACTTCATTGTATGGGATAAAGCCATCCAAGCTCCCCATACCTTGACCTGCTTCTACCTGATGACTTGATCCTTCTTCATCTTTATGACCTTTGACTTGGCTTACACTGCCGCCATCCCCTAACCTCTTTGGATCAAGTATCCGTTCGTACTCAGGATGGGCAGTACCTATGCCGGAACTTCCTTGACGCCCTTGTCCTTGACCTTGACCCGATTGGCTGGCATTACCTTGACCGTTTTGATTATCATGCCCCTGACCAGATTGATCGGAGCTACCTTGATTGTCTCCAGGGGTTTCCCCTAAGGTATCGCTACCAGAATTTGAATCACCCGACTTATCTGATTGTGCAATTTGGGATTTGTCTATCTCTTGATTTCCTGCTAAAGCTATCTTATTTTTCATGTCCTGAAGTTCATATAATAGCTCCTGGGCATCCATTAATGGGTTTTGCGACATCTCTGTCAACATAGCTTCCAAATCATCCAATGAACCTACCAAATTCATAGTATCATCGTACAAATTCTCGCCTATTTCATTGGCTATGTTCCTCAGTTGATCCTTGATCGCACCATCCTGCAGTTCATTAGCTGCCTGCTCCAAGGCACTTTGCAAAGCTTTTATTGTTTCATCATCCATATTTTGGTTTTTTGCTTGCTCTTTTAGTTTTTCCATTTCACTTTTTATGCCTTCAGCATCTATCTCGCTAATGCTTTCTCCTAGCGGTCTAAAGGCCTCTTGCCTTGAAAGGGCTAAGCCTAAGTTTGTCATGCTTTGTTCTCTGGCTTTTTGGAGCATCTCGATGATCTTTTCCTCGGTTTTGGATATCTCCTTTATAGCCTGGCGGTAATCCTGTGCTTGTCTTAATTGGTCGGACAGCTGAGCAAGTAGTCTTTTTAACTCTTCCTGCTCCTCCTTGGTCAAATCCGTTTCTTTGACTAATCTATCGGCACTATCCTCATTCAATCTTTCAAGCTGCTCTGTTAAGATCTTTTTTGCCCGCATTCTTTCATTTATCACCTTATCTTGAGGGTTGGGAATTATAAAGCCAATTATTAAGACCAACAAAAGGCTGGTCGCCAATAGAATGGTGTTTTGTGGTACCTTTATAGGAATGGTCTTAGGATTAAAATTATTTAGCCTATCTATGGTATCTTGTCTTTGAACCTTTGCAAAAGCATCATTCCGCTCTCTCAATTCATATGCTGTAGAGATCCGTTCTTCAAATCCCAGCTTATCCGCTTCTTTCACCATCTCATTGTCATGGGGTTTCATAAGCCAAGCCACAACTAGTGAGGCGGAGATTACTATAATACCGGTATATGCAATCTTATTTGATATATATAAGGTAGGTATAATGAAGGATATGATTTTCCATATAATACCTGATCCAATAGCGGCAATTAACCCCCAAAATGCCCATTGGATGAAGTGCTGGAAAACCAATCGTCTTCGGATAGGAGTAAATGCTTTATAAAGACTAGCATCTCCTTTTTTAGCCATTGGATGTTCCTCCCATTTTATTCCTCAAAGGCCTGTGTACAGGCTTAATCTTCCATGCACTAGCAGCTAATAATGCTACGGCTATGGATAACATCACAACAGCATTTCTCAGCCATAGACTCCATTGATTCCATGCCCATCTATTGCCTGCAACCACTCCTGATGGATTTGACGATCCGTAATATCCAAATCCAAATACTCCTGATATGAGGGTAGCTGCGTCTATAGTGCTATTGCCTGATTGTCTAGCCAATATATCTGCAAGCCCTATGGCGGGGTTTAAATAAAACACAAAAGGTGTATAGAATTTGGGATCTACCGCAGTCGCTGAATTGACAAATTTTGAATAATATGAGGAAAGCATATTGACCCCTATTATAACTGTGAGAATACCCAATATGAAAATGGTTAAGTAGGATACCACAGTGGATGTGACAGTCCTTTTGAACATAACCGAGCAAAATATACCTATACTACCTATGGCAAAGGCAGTTATCATATAAAAGGCAAAGAGCATGATGATATCCGATGGAGCTATTCCTCCAAAGAGCAGGGCAAGGCTAAATATTGGAATTGAGGCGATTATAAGTAGGAATATAAAACTCATGGAGGAAATTAGCTTTCCCATTATAATGCCAATAGATGACATTTTGGTGCAAAGGAGTAGATCCAGCGTCTGTTTCTCCCTTTCACCGCTTATACTGCCCGCTGTCTGGGCGGGCGTAATGAGTATTATAAGGGCAAACTGAAGTATAGCCAGCATGGTATATATCTGAAGCCCAATAGAATAATTGGCATCGAAGGTATTTCGGTACCTGTAAACATTATTGAAAGTCATGTTGAAATAAAGGTAGCTTATTAAAAGCATTATACCTAAGTAAGTGCTTACCGCAGCAGCAGTCCTCCATCCGCGCATCTTTATCTTCAGTTCACTTTCCAACACCGGATTATAAAGCCACTTCTTCACCCTTAGTCACCTCCATAAAGATCTTTTCTAGATTACCGTCAGCCTTGCCAAATGAGATTATAGGTAGTTTATGGTCTACCAATGCTTTGAGCAGTTTCCATAGATCCTGATCCTCGCCGTCATAGGTTATCTCTAGAGTGTTGCCCTCTTGGACAATACCCTCTACCATAGGCTGCTCTTTTAAGACATTTACCGCTTCTTCTAGTCTATCCATAAGCTTCAGCCTGACTAGGGTTCTCCCTGTAATCCTTCGCATGATATCATCAACGCTGCCATCTATAACCATTTTACCATTTTCAATTATTCCTATGGTATCGCACATCTCTGCCAGTTCAGATAATATGTGAGAGCTTATGAGAATGGTCTTATTCATACCTCTTAATTCCCTTAATATTCCCTTCATCTCAATTCTAGCTCTGGGGTCTAGTCCTGAAGCTGGTTCATCCAACACCAGAAGCTTTGGATTATGGATTAGGCTCCTAGCCAGGCAAAGTCTTTGTTTCATACCCCTTGATAGGGAGTCCACATAGCTATCCTTTTTATGGCTTAAATCTACCAACTCCAATAGCTGATCTGCTGTTTTCTTGCGCTCTCTATAGGGAATTCCATAGCTGCTCCCATAGAAGTCTAGATACTCACAAACCTTTAGATTATCATATACCCCAAAAAAGTCTGGCATATAGCCCATTCTTTCCCTGACCTTCATGGGCTCTCTTACCACATCCATGCCATCCACTTTCACGATACCCGAAGTAGGCTGCATCAGTGTAGCTATTATTTTTATTGTGGTGGTCTTGCCAGCACCGTTAGGTCCTACAAAACCAAAAATGTTGCCTTGCTCAATTTCAAGGTTTAGATTATCCACAGCGGTAAATTTTCCGTATTTCTTAACCAGTTCCTTAATAACCAACATCAGCGCTGCCTCCCTTCAATCACCAAGGTCGGTGTTTCAAAGTTGGTGTAGCCCCTGGGTTCTCCGTGAACTCTCAAATATAATAATCCATTCTCGCTGACAAATCCATTTAAATCATTGGGATTAATGGAAATAGTACCTCTGGCTCTATCATTGGTGATGTTATCCCCGACATCAATATAATCCCCCAGCTCTATGTCGTATATCGATAACCCAATGGATCCATTATAGGGTGTGACTATTATCTCGAATTTCGATATATCCAGATCCATATAGGATGACATATCAAAATAAAAGACTGCCTGACCTCGCTCTAGATAAAAACCTGAGTATTCAGGAAAAACGCTATCGGATGCCTGAACGTCAAGAATCCCCTTTACATATCCCGGTGGAATACTCACCACGCCATCCTTTTCAAACTCCATATCCAGACCTTTTATGACTACACCTCTATATTGAAGGTCACTGGGTTCTGTGCCATTTACTTTTATCTTTTCATCGGGACGATATTCACAAAAACCCAATAGGTTAATATAACTGCTAGAAGTTAGACTTGGATTAGCATAATTCATTAATATACCTTCTATTAAGTTCCGTTTTATCCATATTTCTCTCTCTTCATCACTGGGAGCCCTGCCACTGTAATATGAGTAGGGATAAAGGTTTTCCAGCATCATATATAGACTGTCATAGCCTTTGTATTGGCGGTTAACATTTGAAATGCTTAGATTAACCTCCTTTTGACCTCCAGACACAATATTTCCTATGGATTCAAAGCTCCCAAAAGGTGTATAGATTATTACATCTTCCAAGGGATAAGAGGAACAGTTACTAACAATACCC
>JAWLDD010000116.1:0-7414 GCA_041686815.1 Candidatus Atribacteria bacterium
AAGGTCACTCCGATATTTTTTTGTTTTAGCGAATAACATTATATCAGAGGCCTTTCTTTTTTCATACTTTCTTGTCACAAATGTATTATCTCATATCAAATTTTCACTTCTAAATTATGAATAAAATTCATAACTAGGATAATAACAAACCCCCATTTTGATGGGGGTTTGTTACTCCCATAATGCCGTTATTCTACTATTTTTATACCCGCCTCTTGGCAGGTGGGTGCCCTGTTGTCAAATTCTGCCTTCCCTCTAACAGGGCCTGACATCCAATGATCAAACTCGAGCTCCCGTATTTACTCTGTGGGTTAAAAACAATAGATTCACGAACACCACAGGATTATCCATCAATATGCATCTCTTTCTGTAACTATATGATAATATAAGTAAAGCATATTTTCAACAGATAATAATATCCAAATCCATTACTTTCCCGTCTCCAATCCCATTAACATAGAATTCTTTCGGTTTTTCTTCATTTTGTTGGTCTAATATTGAGCTTCTATGCTAACGGAATTTGCTAGAGAATAGGTGAAAAGGAACGATATTCAATACGGTTGCAAGAGTTACAATAATAAAGATGAACGCATTGGTGATCGCCCATTAATAGCCCTTTATTGTCTATAGTAAAGCTATCTTTATCCATATATGGATAATAAGGGTCCATGTAATCCTCCATCTTACCGATCTCGTCCATGAGCCCTTGACAGCTATTACAGGCTACATATGTTAGATCTAAGCCATTGCAGGCAGGACAAACTTGATACAACATCTCTAGGTCTGATCAATCCCGGTCAAAACTTCATCGAAGATCACACATGCTCCTTCATTCCAATGTAAGCATATTTCACATGAATCATCCCTCGGCTCTACACTGTTAACAAAACCTTGGTTTGCTGGACTATACTCAGGACAAACAGTAGCTACATATCTCTTTTGCTCCATGCTGACAGCTCTTCTCTCTCCGCTTGTCATCAATAATCATCCCTTTCATATTAATGATATCTATCATGGTTTTAGTATTTCACCCTCGATTCCTTATATTCATGCTAAGGAGCGTAGTTCGGATTCTCCAGGAGTTTTCATTGTCCACTTACCGCATCTGTCACCCCATCTTGCCAATGTAACTTCGCCAGCCTTAAATTCCACTATTTCACATGCATTTGCGCAACCAGAACATTCAAATGTCCTAGCTCGAAAGTCTTGTTTTATATTCTCGATACCTCTAAATGAAGTTTTACCCTTCCTCTGTACCTCTTTTTGAGCTAAGATAGCAGCCCCTACAGCACCCATTACATCGTAGTGTTCTGGTATGATTACCTCATGCCCTAAAGCATCTTCAAAGGCAGCTCGTATTCCCTGATTAGCTGCTACACCGCCTTGAAAGACTATCTGTGGCAGTATCTCCTTGCCTTTACCTACATTGGTCAAATAATTTCTGACTAATGCTTCGCAAAGACCTCTAATTATATCCTCTGGAGTACACCCCATTTGTTGTTTGTGGACCATATCGGATTCTGCGAAAACAGCACATCGTCCAGCTATTCTAACCGGTGATTTGGATCTTAAAGCCATCTCTCCAAACTCCTCTATGGGGATATTTAACCTGGCGGCCTGACGATCCAAAAAAGAACCTGTTCCAGCGGCACATACCGTATTCATGGCAAAATCAGATATAACACCATTTCGTATAATTATTATCTTTGAGTCCTGGCCCCCAATTTCAATTACAGTGCTTGCTTGAGGTATAGCTGTTAGTACCGCTACACCGTGTGCTGTAATTTCATTTTTTACTACATCAGCTCCTACCATGACCGCTGCTAAATCACGACCGCTACCTGTCACCCCTACCCCTGATATCCTGTATTCGCTATCATTTCTTTCCGTTATCTCTTCCATTGCCTTTCTTAAAATAGGTATAGGCTTTCCTTCTGTACGTACATATAACTTATCAATGACTTGATGTTGTTCACTTATAAGCACAAGGTTTATGCTAACTGAGCCAACATCAATTCCAAGATAATACTTTTCCAAACTCATCTTCCCTTTTGCTCCTTTCCAATTGCAACAGATCAACAAACGCTTCCAATCTTGTCTGATAACCTGCTTCGCCGGTCAATTCATCTACCACCAAAGTCATGATAGGAATACCTTCATCCTTCGCAAGGGTAGGAAGAATGCTTTCCGCAACTATCTCGGGCATACAACCAAATGGCAAGATCTGGATAATCCCATCTATGCCCTCACGAGCGTAATTTAGGCTATGGGCAACTGTCTCCCATGCATGTCCTCCAATACATAGATTTAAGTAATCCTTTGCTTGCTTCAATATTCGCTTGTGTCTGCGTCTATGTTTTATATCAGGTGCCAAATGATATTTTACCCAACTATCCACAGTCATCTCCCTATGGACTTCTACTCCCATATCTCCTAGTCTTTTCTCCACATCCAGGTTAACATAGGGTTCAATTAGAGTATATATTTCACCAACTAATGCTACCTTAACTGGATCAGCCAAAGGATCTAGCTCTATCTTTGCTAGCTGCACAATCGCCTCGTTAATTGCGTCCAGAATCTGATTAGCCCCCTTGACTTTATTTACCTTTTCCTCAAATCTACTCAAAATTTCATCGGTTGACCCTTTGTGCATCTCTCTACATCGCTGTCTTAGTACCAGCTGAAGCAGCTTTTCTGTCTCTTCACATACCTTGAATGCCTTTTTCAAAGCTTTTAATCCATAGTACACCGAGCTGTTACCCGATATCTTTTTTATTCGCTCGAAAAACTCTCTAATTCCCTCTCTTGGGGGATCTAATATAACCACGTCTACATCATACCCCAAATCCTTTAAGATTTCTTTTTGGACTACTCCATAATATCCAAATCTACATGGGCCACAGCTTCCTGACAGCACAATGGTGTCCGCCCCTCTCTTAATGCTCTCTATATAATTGCCTATAGTTACTTTTAAAGGGAGGCAAGCCATCTCGGGACATGTTTTCAGACCTATTTCCAATGTGTTCTTGTTTATTTTTGGGGGAATAACTATGTCAACTCCTAACTCATCGAATAAAGCTTTTACAGGGATATACACCTTACCCATGTGCGGAAAAGTTATTACCATCTTTGTTCCTCCATTCCATCATATCTAAAAAGGCCTCCAACCTAGTGTCAAACCCAGCCTGTCCGCTATGTTCATCCAATGTAAAAGTAGCATAGGGAAGCCTGTTCTTCCTAGCATTGAACCTGCACACTAATTCCCCAGTAAAAGAATCGATACCGCACCCAAAGCTGGTTAAAAATATGATCCCGTCAACTCGGTCGCCTTTCAGCCATTCCATACCGCTGCCCAAAATCCTTTTTCCATAGCTCCAAAACAACTTTTTAGGCATGCTCCTCAAATTATCATCTATTCTCTTTTGTGATACATTTACAGGCACTCTGACATTATAGCCATTACTTCTTATTTTTTTGATTATATCCATAGAAATGTATCTATCAGACAGCAGATATGAATGCCCTATTACCCCTATTGTTCCCTTAGGATTAGAATGATCATTCCATTCCTCCTTTGGATAGAGGATACCTAGAGGGTTTTGCCCAGACTCCAACACCAACTGAAATATTTCTTGTCTACTACTTGCTTCTTTGTATGCTTTTTCAACCTTACTTCGGCTTATTTTCAGCTGTATGCCAAGATCCAGAAAGGCTTTTTTTTCATCCTTGGCGTTTTTATGTAGGTTATAGGTGAAAATTAATAACGGTGGCAGATTCTCTATGGAGTTTTTGATCATCTCGGGCAAACCTATGAATTTAGGGCAAATAAATTCCCCCGGTGCAATGCTAACCAGTCTGGGGATAAAAACAGCATCAACTCTACCGATTAAATCAGCCACATGACCATGAAACAACTTAACTGGAAGACATGCGTCATCAACGCAAAGACAAACTCCTTTATTCAATATATCTTTTGTGGTTGGTGAAGATATAATTGTTTTGAATCCCAACTGATTGAAAAACGTCAACCATACAGGAAAATAATCAAAATATGACAATGCCCTTGGAATACCTATTTTCAATGGATGTCCCTCCTAGACTCGTTCTATTCTAAATCAACATAGTCCAAACCTGTATTATCCGTATCTATTTTTGAATTACATCAATCTTTTTTATTATTGACTCAAAGAATGATAATTATAACAGGGCAACAAGATAACATGGGATAAGTATTTTTTTGATATGTTATTTTATAAATCTACGTGGAATATCCAAAGTGATAAAAAGTGTTGATACTTACAAGATTTTGATATATACTTAAATTGGTGGGATTTCTTACATATCATTAAGAATAAAGAATAATTAATTGGAGGGATGATTCTATGAAAACCGTCAATATTAAACTGTCGCTTGCTGAAAACGTAAAGAATTTTGTGAATGTAGTTAGCAAATATCCATATGAGATCGATCTTCGTTCCGGACGTCACGTAGTAGATGCAAAATCCATACTTGGTATTTTTAGTCTAGATCTTAGCAAACCAATAATAGTTGAAATATACTCTGATGATTGTGACGATCTTCTAGAAGAAATTAAAAGCTTCATGATCTAACAACAAAACCCTCGGCAACCGAGGGTTTATTGTTGTTTAGCTTGCCTTATGGCTTAAGACTTGAATTATATCCAGCCACAAAACCAGAAGACCATGCCCATTGGAGGTTGAATCCTCCGCATTGACCATCTATATCAATTATTTCACCAGCAAAGTATAAACCTTTAACAATCTTTGATTCCATGGTATTTGGGTTTATTTCTCTAGTGTCCACTCCCCCTGCAGTCACCTGAGCACTAGGCCAACTCTTTGTACCCCTTATCTTAAATCTCCAATCCCTTAAAATCTTGGCAATTCTATTGCGTTGCTCTGATGAAAGGGTTTGGACAGGAGCTCTAAGATCTTGTATTTTGGCTTCTCTAAGGAGTACCGGGATCAGCCTTTTGTTAATGAGTCCCACCATACTAAACTCTACTGTCTTACCTGTAGCTCTGTTAAATCGATCCTCTATAAGCCTTCTAACCTCATCCTCTGACATGCTATCCAATATGGAAATCCTAAGCGTAGCATCTCTACCCTTTAATAGAAGTTCGCCAGCTAATCTACTCAACTGTAAAATCGGAGGGCCTGATACGCCATAATTGGCAAATAGAATATCACCTCTATCCTTAGCTAGAGATTTATTGTTGGATAAAACCTCTGCTGTCCCAACAAATTTCACACCTTGAATCTGCTTGAAGAAGGTCCCTTCCAGCATAATTTGTACTAGACCTGGAAATATTTCAGTTATGGTATGTCCCATCTGTTTGGCCAGCTGATACCCATTTCCGTCAGATCCACTGGAAGGCATAGCCTTGCCACCAGTAGCTATTATGACTCTATCTCCATCCACTGTAGATCCATCTTCTAATCCAAGTATAAACTTGTCTTTTCTCTTTGATATGCTTCTCACAAAGGCATCGCAATTGACCTTTATCCTTCGTTGCTCTAGCTCATACAAGAGTACATCCAATATGCTGGAAGCTTGATCGGACATTGGATAGACTTTACCGGCATCTTCAACTTTGTGTGCAATCCCTAAATCTTCAAAGAAATCGATAGCGCTATAAGCATCAAACTTGCTTAAGGAACTATAGATAAACTTTGGATTGCTGCCATTATAATAGCTGACATCGGCATTGATATTTGTAAAATTGCATCTTCCATTTCCTGTGGCTAATATCTTTTTTCCTACTCTCGGGTTTCTCTCCAGAATAGTTACATCTGCCCCCTGTCTCTTTGCAGTTATGGCGGCTAACATTCCGGAAGCTCCCCCTCCTACAACTAATACCTTTAGGTTCTTCAATAAAATTTCCTCCAAAATCTCAAATGCTATTATATGATTTTTCTTTTCAATCATATAATAGCATTTTTATAATTTAATGCAAATATATCCTAAGTAGAACTTGGAAATAATACGTCTTCAAACAGGTATATCTCAACACTTTCAGAGTTCACAATAATTCATTACTCGTATGATTGTACGACCTTGTCACCTATCCTATCGTTATCTAAAAACTCCTCCAGCTCCTTTGGGAAAGATATGGTCTGGGGATTGCCATCGCTTATATACCTTTCCTCAGGGTGCTTGTCAAAATACTCCAACCAATCATAGAGCCCAGTGCCTTCGGTCTCCATCTCACTAGCCCTAATCCTAGGTATTCTGGCCATATTGGTATCCTTATGATAGGAAGGTCTGGCTGGATTTGAACCGACCAAGAGTATGGCTTTGTTATGGTATTCAACGCCCTCGAAGCTACCCTGAACGACATAGTTATATACTTCCTCATCCTTTGGGCTAGCGCCATAAGGTAAAGCCAAGCTATCCACCTCGTAATTTGGTAATATATCCCTAGTTAGTTTAACATTTTTACCCAAAGCTTCTTGCACAAATTTTGCATCTCTAGATTCTTTGGTTTTCATGTCCATTCTCAAATTTTCATGGTTATAGGTATGGTTACCAATCTCCATGCCATTTTCTACTAGGTATTGGAATTTCCTTTCTACCCATTTTTCTTGCCTAAAAGGTACAGGATAAAAAACATAGAAGGTGGCTTTTAGTCCAAAATCTGGATGTTCTTTGTTGAAATCCTCCAAAATCCCCACGGCACTATCGGGATCAATTATAAATTCGTCTCCTTCATCTAGAATGTTAAACTGCCCTCTCAAACCGTCATCAAAGGTAATGACGACTGGAGTTGTCCCCGGAGGCGTATCGATATTTCCTGTTATAAAATCCTTCATACCTATGGCACGGTAACCTTTATCATAGAGGGTCTTCAAATCTTTGCGGAAATTATCTGGAGTTCTGACCCACACATCCTCTTCTTCACCTATTCCATGATACATCAAAATCATTATTTTGCCTAGTTCGTTTACCTTTAAGGCTTTTAAGTCAACAGGCGGTTGTTCCTCTTGTTGAGGCTGCTCCTCGTTTTGAGTGGGTTCTTCTTCCTCTTCTTCAAAACCCTCATTGGATCCTCTATCATCTTGATTCTGACCTTCATCCTCATTCTGGATATAGTCGGATACATTTTCGTTATTACCTGCACATGCAGTTAGGGTAGCAATTATAATAATCAATGTTAGTGCAATAAACTTCCTGATGTTTTTTAACATGTCAAACCTCTTCCACATATATGTATTAGAAATTATATCTATAGCGCATTATGTATAATACTCTATATAAATAATGATAACAGAAAAAACGTCAAAAAACTACATATAAAAATTTCCTTTTATACACTTATTATGTATAAATAAATTTCACTCTTATGGATATTATAAATCATCAATTCCTCAATTTATTTGATTTTCCAACAAAT
>JAWLDD010000117.1:0-7407 GCA_041686815.1 Candidatus Atribacteria bacterium
TCGGTATAGGTGACATCGGTATATAATTTCTTTGCTTTTGTGGTAGAAAAATAAAAATCCCCTTCCGGATGTTTCACAAAAAAATCATCCAAGGATTCATGATAGCGTATATCTAAAAGATGCCAGTAGTCAAGCCCTGCTCTCTTCAAGTGTTTATCATCTACTGAAAAGCCCAAAGGCTTTATCAAATGCAAAATCGAACCCGTAACTGCACAGGTACGAGATATATTTCCTGTGTTTTGCGGAATCTCTGGTTCTACTAAAACTATATGTAATGGCATAATCCTCTTACCCCTCTGTATTTTCTAAAAGCCCACCTGATCCAATAATTGTCTCATAGTCCTTGCTGAGTGTTGGAAAGCCTGGATCTCCTGATCGCTTAAGGGTAGCTCCAGTACCCTAACTATTCCGTGTTCATTGACTATGGTAGGTAAGCTAACACATACATCCCTCACTCCATAGTAGCCATCCATCAATGAGGACACCGACAGCACAGAATTTTCGTCCCTGAGTATTGCCTCTACTATCCTGCGAACAGCTAAGCCTATGGCATAATAAGTAGCTCCTTTGCCCTCTATGATCTGATATGCAGCATTTTTGACATCATTGAATATTCTCTCCTTGCACTCGCTTTCACATCCCTTGCCGCATTGTAGACAGTATTTTTCGATGGGCAAACTGGCAATATTGGTAATACTCCATGCAGGCACCTCTGTATCCCCATGCTCTCCTATGATATAGGCATGAACATTGCCTGGTCCCACATTGCAGTGTTGGCTAATGAGATATTTAAACCTGGCGCTGTCTAGTACAGTACCTGAGCCTATAACTTGATTTGGAGGTAAACCTGATATCTTAAGGGTTGCATAGGTTAAAATATCTACTGGATTTGTGACCACCAAAATGATGCATTTGTCGTTTTTCTCTACTACCCTTGGAACAATATCCTTGAATACATCTATGTTTCTCTTTAACAAGTCCACCCTTGTCTCACCTGGCCTTTGACCTACTCCTGCGGTGATTATTACTATATTGGAATCCTTACAATCCTCGTACGTTCCAGCATAGACCTTTACGGGAGGGACAAATACCACACCATGGTTAAGGTCCATAACTTCCCCTGCCAATCTGTCTTGGTTCAAATCTATCATGGCAATTTCCGATGTGGTACCACCCATCATCAAGGCATAAGCAGTCGTTGCACCAACATATCCAGCACCGATAATGGTAACTTTATCAAAAACTAGATTCTTTCTCATCCTATCTCCTCCTTTCTCTCTACTATTTTATCAAAAGCGATAGAATAAATACAGCAAATCCCTAGACTTTTCTCTTGGTTTCTTTATACCACTTTAGAAACAAAAATCAAACAAAAAAATACCCCCAATAGGGGGTATTGTATGTTTCATACTGATTAGTTTATGTCAATTCTGGTACTACGAGGCTTGCTTTCCTTCTCTTTTGGAAGGATTACCTTGAGCAGACCATCTTCATACTTAGCGCTTACTTCGTTGTTTTTGATGCCTGAAACCATAAAGGATCTGGATACTTGCCCAACTCGGCGTTCTCTCCTAATGTAGTTTTCTCTTTCCTCGTTGATCTCTTCATTCTTCTTGGCTGAAATGGTCAGTCGATCATCCACTAAGTCGATTTCGATATCCTCTTTGTTGTATCCAGGTAGCTCTGCTTCTACGATATATTCTCTTTCATTTTCCTTTATATCAGCACGGAATCCTCCTACCATGCCCACAGGAAGCATGCTGCCTGCAAAGAAATCATCTACTAAATCCCTCCCGAAAAAATCTCTAAAGATATCCATTGGAGCTAAGCCATTTCGTCTTCTAAAAGGAATCATATCTCTCATACCAATTCTCCTTTCTTAATTGATTTGAGAATTCTAATATTATTATTTACTTTCAATTTTGATTATATTATAGATTTAAAGTCAAAGAAAGTCAAAGTAAGTATATTTCTAAAGTTAAAGGATAGAAGCCTCTACGGTCTATCCTATGAAATTATCTGTATTTTGCTAATTATTTCTAAGTTTATCTTTAAATATTTATTTCATCCATATCCACCTTAATGGTGCCAAAAGGTCTAATGTTTAATTTGGTTACAGCCCCTTCACCAAATATGGACTCAATCTCCTTTACATAGCCATCAACATTTTCTGAGGGCAAAAACACCTGTATAGTTCCAGCAAATCCTCCTCCATGAACCCTACATGCACCTTTACCTGTTGTGTTAATATAGTCCTCCGTAAGGGCCAATGCCAGAGTGATACCCTGTTCTAATGGGTTATGGGTCGTAAAGCAATTTTGCAGCCATTTCCAAGAGCTGTTGCCTGATTCTTTAACTAGTGACAAGAAATCATCAAACCTACCTTCCTCCAGGGCTTTCACCTGTAGCGATACCCTATGGTTTTCATTTAAAAAGTGCATAGCTCTTAATATAGCCCTGTCATTGGTCTTCTCACGAAGGAATTTGACATTTGTAATGAGCTGTTCCTTGGTTAATTCCCTGCATACCTCTGCGCCTAAAGCCTGTGCAACTGCTTTCATTTCAGATGGAATTGATGCATAATCCTCGGTAAGGTCTGCATGATTACCTCCGGTATCCACTACCAGTAGGTTATAGTTTTGTCCTTGAAAGTCAAAATCGATCTTCCTTACTATTGGCTTGTCAGGTTCTGCAAAATCTATGGTTACGAAGCCTCCTACAGCGCAAGCCATTTGATCCATAAGTCCGCAGGGCTTTCCAAAGTACACATTCTCGGCATATTGACCAATCATAGCCAACAACTTTTCATCTATCTGTCCCCTGTTGTACAGATGGTTTAAAATAGTTCCTAGTAGTACCTCAATAGAGGCTGAGGAACTAAGGCCAGAACCTCCTAAAACATCACTAGATATGTACGCATTAAACCCACCTATGTTATATCCCAACTGTTTAAATCGGGCTGCAATTCCTCTAATGAGAGCTGTAGTAGTCCCTTCCTCCTCTTTTCTAATGTCAAGATCATTGGTATCTACTACAAATGAGCCTTCGTATCCTCTTGAATACACTCTTATGACAGAGTCTCCCGATTTGGCAGCCGCTGCCACAGAATCCAAGCTTACTCCTGCTGCCAGAACCCTTCCATGATTATGGTCGGTGTGATTTCCTCCTATCTCAGTGCGTCCGGGTGTACTAAAAAGCTGAATACTTTCCTGACAGTTTGGAAACAGCTCCTGATACTTGTTTATTATTTCTCTATAACGGTTTCGCTGATACTCGATGATCTCACTATCCTGGCTATAAAGCTGGGCAAACAATTTATCCATTTCTTCCTCCTTGCCGTTTATTATACAAATTGATATGTAGATTGACTGGTAGTAATAGCTGAGCCTATAATGACGGCTATAAATTATCACTTGTTATTTGCACATTATACTTATAGAACCATTATTATTTTCTTTTATTATACCGTTTAGAGCCTATTAATACAATTGCTAAAAGAAAATGTTTTGCATCATTGCCTTCGGTTTGCTGTATATGGTTGAATCCGGCTATAATAGGATATATAATTAGCCTAGATGACAATTATAACCACTAAAGAAGGAGAATAAAATGAGTTATACCAAGACGGAAATAGCTAGAGAAATCGAAAAGTTGTTGGCATATGGCCTCAAAAATCAAATGATTTTGGAAGAGGATATAGTTTACTTGCGAAATCAATTGCTGGATTTACTTGACATCCCAGAACCCTCAGATGACTCAAATAATACTTTTGAAGATGATATCCCCGATACGGCTACACCAATTTTGGAAAAGATTCTGGACTATGCAGTCGAGGAAGGCATCATCCCTGACAACACCATGGTATATCGTGACCTTTTGGACACTAAGATTATGGGAGTTATAACCCCCCTACCTTCACAGATAATCCGTAGGTTCAACGAGATAAAGGAAAAGGAAGGAATAAAACAGGCTACCGATTATTTTTATCGCCTTTGTCAAAAATCTGATTATATCAGAGTGAATCGAATAGCAAAAAATCAGGAATGGGATTATGACAGCAATTTTGGTACTCTAAAGATAACCATAAATCTAACCAAGCCAGAGAAGGATCCTAGAGAAATAGCTGCACTTAAAAATGCGCCCCAGGTAGGTTATCCCAAATGCCTTCTGTGCCCTGAAAACGTAGGATATGCCGGTAGAATTAATCATCCTGCACGTCAAACCCACCGTACACTACCGGTGAAATTAGCAGGTGAACAGTGGTACTTTCAATATTCTCCCTATGTTTATTACAATGAGCACTGCATAGTACTAAATGAAACTCATGTTCCCATGAAGATAAGTCGCAAGACCTTTGAAAGGCTCTTTGACTTTATAAAACAATTTCCTCATTATTTCATAGGATCAAACGCCGATCTTCCCATAGTAGGAGGCTCTATCCTAAACCACGATCATTTTCAGGGGGGATACTACACCTTCCCCATGGAGGTCTCGCATATTGAATACAGCCTTACCTCCAAGGAATACCCTCAGGTTAAGGCAGGAATACTGAATTGGCCTATGTCCACTCTACGTCTAATAAGTGACCAATCCCATATCTTAATTGATATGGCTGATAAAATACTAAATATATGGCGAAGCTATTCTGATCCCGAAGCTGATATTTTAGCCGATTCCTTGGATGAAAAGGGGCAGGTTATTCCCCACAATACTGTAACACCTATTGCACGGAGAAATCAAGATGGCCTCTATGAACTGGATATTGTGTTTCGAAACAATAGAACCAGCTCAGAATTTCCATTAGGAATTTTCCATCCACACCCTGAAATTCATCATATCAAGAAGGAGAATATCGGCTTGATTGAGGTCATGGGCCTTTTCATACTCCCAGGTAGACTCCAAAAAGAACTGACTGAGATAAAGAATATCCTAACAGGTAAAGTAGCTTTTGATAAAGATGAGCTGTCATCCAAAGATCATCCCTTACATCAACACGGCCCATGGATTCAGGAGTTGATAGCCAAACACGGAAATGATAATACCTGTCAGCAAGCTGAAACTATTCTCCAAAACGCAGTTGGAGAGAAATGTGAGCAGGTGCTAAAGGATGCAGGAGTATTTAAGACTAGTCTTGAAGGCAGACAAGCCTTTAATAGGT
The DNA here is from genome assembly GCA_041686815.1 of Candidatus Atribacteria bacterium. GTDB lineage: Bacteria > Bacillota > Clostridia > Caldicoprobacterales > UBA3941 > JAWLDD01. The sequence continues at coordinate 5,159 of JAWLDD010000117.1, forward strand.
TTTTATCAGCTGCAGGATTTACCCTTATTTAAAAGTCTTAAAAAACCAGCTTCTCCTTATCTCCACCGCCTTCTTTGGGCATAGCTCCTGGCAGCAGTAGCAGCGTATGCATTTTTTAAGATCCACTACTGGCTTCTTATAGACCATTTCAATAGCCTGAGGGGGACAGTAACGTTGACAATCCCTACACCCAATACACATGTCATGGTTAAAGTAGGGTTTAGGTCCTAAATAATGATTGAGGAATCTTGCTACGTTGCTATTGCTGCCAAACACCCTATGAAAAAAGCTTATTTCCCCAGTCACAGGTAACTTAAAATCCTTAATGCATAGCTCTTCAAAGGAATCCCCTAACAGTTGTATACTATCCATATCAACACCGCAAAGCCCTCTTTCATAAGCCCGTTGTATGGTGGGTACTCTCTCGGGTGGAATGCCTACTAAAGAGGCTGAAACAACATCCAGGGCATGGGGACTGTTGCTGGCCAGTATCGCTCCAATCTTTCTAGGCGTTCCTGCTGAAGGTCCATCTCCCTCCATACCCATAACTGCATCTATTATAGATAATACCGGCTTTACATATTCACATATATCCACTAAGGCCTCAGAGAAATCCTCTATCCTGTTCATTCTGAGATGATACTCTGCCTTGGTCATTCCCGGCACCACGCCAAAAAGATTTTTTACCGCCCCTGTATACAGGGTCATTCCATGGGTTTTTAGCTTGGCCACAGATATAACCGCATCTACCTCTCTCAAAACTTCTATGACAGTAAGTTTTTTTATTATCCTACCCTCTGGATAGCTAACCTCCATGGAATTGGTGTTATAATTGAGCTGTGCCCCTGTACGCTCAGCTACCTGGATCATTCCGCTTGCAGAGTATACTCCCTTTAACAAACGGGAAGTAAACAATCCTCCCGGACTATCCCCTATAATGGGTACAGCCCCTATCTTCTGGAGTCTCTTAACCAATGCCTCCACCACAGAGGGATGGGTGGTAGTGCATTCTTCCGGCTTCTTCTTCATGAGAAGGTTGCATTTAATCAACACCTTCATTCCAGGTCTTATATAGCTCTCCAAGCCTCCAATTAATTCAAGGCTCTTTTCTAAAGCTTGTTCAACTGCATTTATCTCGTAACTACCACACTTTATCAATGACACCTTATCCATTACCCGCATCCCTCAACCTCTCTATATCATATCCATAATGTATATAAACCTACCGTACTTAATCCTGCCATAGCTTAATCCTAGAATGAATATTGCCATGATAATAAGCCATACTAGCGCTTTCTTTCCCACTTGTTTATTCCTTTCCCTGTACAACCCAAGGCCATTTCCCGTTAGAAATCCACCTAGCAAACCGCCTATATGACCCCAGTTGTCTATACCGGGTTGAACAAAGCCATACATTAAGTTGATGCCAATAATCATCAACAAGCCAGGACCAAATACCCTTTGAAAGAGACTTTTCTTCTCCCGTCTAAAGTATAAGAGGGCTCCCATAAGTCCAAAGATAGCTCCCGATGCGCCTGCTGCAGGATTGGGACTGAAAAGATAGCTAAGTAGGCTGCCCATTAGACCTGAAACAAAATAGACTATAGTAAATTTTACCTTACCAAAGAGCTTTTCCACTGCAGGACCGTATAAGTAAAGGGCATAGGAATTGAAAAACAGATGGAGAGGCCCTATATGCAAGAACATGGCTGTAAACAATCTCCAGTATTGTCCCTGTACAATGAGCTGATTGACCTTGGCTCCAAAAACCAACAGCTGAACACTCTGCCCCCATCCCATCAGAAACCCAATTAATGACATTAAAAGCCAAACAGCTATATTGATGATCAATATGGCATAGGTGACATAGGGAGGCTTGGTATCGGTTTGCATGAACTGATTTCTGGGACGATAGTATCCCTCTTCCGCATCCCTTTCCCCAATAATTTTATATTCACCTTCTATAAAATCCTGATCCCGCCTCCATTCATGATTCATTGGATCACTCTATCCTTTCATAAGAATATATAACCAATAAGTCTAGTCCAAAATATTATAGCTTATTCCTGAAACAAGCCTGCAATTGCTTTCATTTCTTCAAGAGAATAGCCTTTAGCCTTAAGAGGAGCAATTATATCCTTTTCCCTATGGGGTATATAGGATTTTAGAATGGTAGCCTTGCCATGGATACAATAGGCTCCCAATGTAGCTGGTATCATGATAGAATCTCCTGATCTAAAGGATTGATT
>JAWLDD010000118.1:0-1585 GCA_041686815.1 Candidatus Atribacteria bacterium
CTTATTCTTAAGATGCTACCCTTTGATTTAACCCAATTCCCAATATGGAAGGGGTTAGAGTATGTACGAAATGGAATGGTATCCCTTGCCCTTATAACCTTGGGAACTCAGCTTTCAAGGACGAAATCTCAGATTGGCAACAAAGATGCATATATGGCAGCTTTGATTCGATTACTGGGAGGACCGATTATTGCCTTTGTCCTAATCAAAGTCATGGGTCTTAGCGGGATAGTTGCCCAAGCATTGATGATATCTACATCGGTTCCCACAGCTGTCAATACAGCACTCATAGCTGTTGAGCACGATAACCATGCTGATTTTTCATCTAAAGTAGTGCTGATATCCACTATTCTAAGCGCCATAACCCTTTCTGTGATAATTTACCTAGCACGGATAATATTCCCGGTTATATAGCATCCAAGAAAATGATTAGAAAAAAGCAAAGGCCTTTTTCAGCCTTTGCTTTTAAATACAGTTCTATGCTAATCTCTAAAGATCCTCTCCAGATTGATTATACCTCGACCCTCAGCATTGCTATTCTTTTCTATGGGAATGGCATTATCCATCAGAGCTTCCTTGATTTGTTTGGGAGTCCATGAGGGATATTTCTCCAATAATAAAGCTACGGATCCCGATACTATGGGGGTAGCTACTGAGGTTCCAGACATAGTCGTATAGGGCACCTTGGCTAAGATATTTCTTTGACCGGATTTATATTCCTTGTCGGTATTGACCGAGATTACCTTCACCCCAGGAGCTACAATGTCGGGCTTTATACGCATACCCACCGGACCTCTGCTGGAAAATTCCGCGATAGTGTCATCGGATATATCCGGGGTCCGTTTGTCATCAACGGCTCCCACTGTTATAACTTTTGAGCTGACACCGGGGGAGGTAATGGTAGAAGGTTTAGGACCTGCATTTCCCGCTGCTACTACAACGGTTATACCCCGATCCCAAAGAGCTTCCACGCCTCTGATCATAGCATCGTTGGTGGAGAGTCTATTGGCATCTGTACCTAGAGACATGGATAGCACCCTAATGTTTTTTTCCTTCTGATGGTCTGCCACCCATTGTATGGCTGCCAAAATATCTGAGGTATTACCGCTACCATTCTTATTCAAAGCCCTAAGGGCTATGATATCAGCTTCAGGTGCTATCCCCTGATACTTTCCCCGAGATTGATAACCACTCCCTGCTGCAACTCCTGCTACGAAAGTACCATGACCGTTGTCATCATAGGGGAGTTCTTTTTTATCTACAAAGTCTTTAAAAGCTTTTATCCTGTTGGTAGGCCTCAGAAAATCAGGATGAGGATAAATACCTGTATCTATTATGGCGATACCAATACCCTTTCCCTTATATCCAGTTCTATTCAGTACATTAGCTTTGACTTCTTGAGAGGCTATATCCATCTGTGCCTTGACAGACGCATCGGCAGCAATATATTTTACATATTTTGCTGAAGCCAGCTCTATAAGCTTAGATGTGGCAATTTCCACACTAAAACTTTCAATGAGAGGATATTCATATTTAATCTGTGCACCTAACTGTTTTAGTATCTCTTGACATCTATCATCACAAC
>JAWLDD010000118.1:1595-6758 GCA_041686815.1 Candidatus Atribacteria bacterium
GGAGTATTATAGAAACTTTTTGATCGGACATGGTGTTCACTGTTTTCATTAGTTCAGGATCTATCTTTTTTAATATTGCTCTTCTTGTAAAAATAGCAATAGCCCCCTTTCCCTACATAGCGAACTAAGATTTGTTAATAAAACGTCTAAATAGAAAGCTATATTATATCCATGGTATATAATATGAAATAGGCTTAATTTGTGACACGGTTATTGATTTTGTAAGATCAATGTGTCATAATATCAGAGAATATTTGGATGTATAGGACGTGTTAATGTTGTATGAGAAGTACATGAAAGAGGCACTTAAAGAAGCGCAAAAAGCTTATGATTTAGATGAAGTACCCATAGGAGCTGTCATAGTCAAAGGTGGCGAAATAATTGCTCGAGGGCATAATCTTAGAGAGAAGGATCAAAGTCCTCTCCTCCATGCTGAAATGATAGCTATAAACAATGCAGCAAAAAAAGTTAAAAGCTGGCGATTGACGGGTTGTGAGATTTATGTTACCATTGAACCATGCCCTATGTGTGCTGGAGCCATGATTCAAGGTCGATTGGATAGGGTAATTTTTGGTGCCAGGGATCCGAAAGCTGGATGCGTGGGAAGTTTGTACAACTTGGTCCAGGATCAGCGCTTTAACCATAGACTAGAAGTGGTAGAAGGTGTACTAGAGGATGAGTGCAGGGGCATAATCAGGGACTTTTTTCGAAAGAAAAGAGAGCAAAAGTCTTAATATGGAGAAGTAGCGAAGTGGTCATAACGCGCCGCACTCGAAATGCGGTTGTCCGCAAGGGCACGTGGGTTCGAATCCCACCTTCTCCGCCAAACGAAAGGATTTACGGATTGTCGTAGATCCTTTTTCTATTGTTTTTCTTTAAGGAAAGGCATCTATGATAAGGATTTAATGGCTTGACCATCGTTCTACCCTAGAACCTGTAGGCATAGTAGTTATATAAAGCAATTACTATTAAGTAGGATAAGCAAATGTTTATTAAAAATTGGGAAATAATATAAGTAGTAGAGAACGAGTATCCTACAGCTGTGTGCACTATAAAGTTATAGGGAAGAAGGAATGATGGGGATAGATATTAAGACTAAGATCAAGATCATGATTAATATAGACAGGGCTTATTATATCCTAGTGGCTATGATATTAGCAGGTATTTTATTAACGATACTATTCACTATAATATATAAAAGACTATTTCAAATACCTACATGGCAGAACATTAAACGGGTGCTAGAAGCTTTTCGAAGCTTTACTGTTTAGAAATGTGCAAACGCATATGTGAACAAGAAAAATATACTAAAAATACTTATGCTTCATCTTCAGCGAAGGAAGAAATAGCATAAGTATTTAGCCTGCTGTCAGTCCCTATTCGAAGGGTAAGGTTTAATATCCGTAAAGGGCTCCAGCAAGGAGGCCACCGATGATGACCCCAAAAACGATCCAAAGTCCGATTAGTATACCAATTAAAATCAAATGAGCTCTAGCGAAATTTTTTTTGTTAATATTAACACCATCACCAAATCCCCATACAAAAAGGAGAATAATATTTACCAAAGGTATAACCAATAACAGGATCATTCCTAAAAACTGACCTACACTAAGAGGTTGACTATTTGCCTGATAGTTCAAGGGATAGGCTTGTGCTTGATTGTTCATTTGTGTTGATTGTTGGACTTCTCCTACTCTTGATCCGCAACTGGTGCAGAAATTTGATCCTTCGACTAGCTGAGATCCACAGGATTCACAAAACATTTATTCATTCCCCCCCCCAATTTGATATGTACTCATTTAATATATACTCAGAAAGAAGGCAATCGTTGACTTCATTATACAGCTATACTACATATATAGCAATATATTGTATCCTATTAGGCATTATAAATCCATTGCATAAATATCGGCCTTTGATTATAATTGAGTTAAATCACTGGAAACGGGGTAAAATTGGAGGAAGATATTATATGCAATTCAATGAATATAACCCAGAAATTCTATCTTCAAAAATCGCAAACTTTTCCGAGTTTTGGTATACAAAATGGCCTGATACAATGAAGACTTTTCCCAGGGAAGGATTAGAGTTTCTTCAGGACCATTATATAGTAAATGCTAATGAAATACTTATGCTGGATGAAGGGCCTTTAGCTGCTCTACTGGACGCCGTATCCTTTGTCAGAGGCAACTCATTTTTATCTCAGCTGGTATGGCATTTTAGTCAAATGATCTATGAAATCAATACTGATATAAGTCCATGGACAATTCCCTTCCCCCAGCTGGTTGATAACCAAAGAAATATAAATGATTTTGTAGGCCTCATCATATTGATGGCTGGGTTTGACAGGGTTGTTAAGCTTCATAGATCTAGAGAGATACCTATTGAAATCACCAAAGATACATTCAGAGATGTAAAGATATGGCTAAATGACTTTTACAAGAAAAAGAAGAGATGGGGACTGGTTGAGAACCAATGGCTTACCCACCATTTTACTGGAAAGCTGTACAGGCTGGGAAGGCTGCAATTCGCTATGGATAGGTTCAGTGGAAAGGTAAAGGTATTTCAAAATAGAAAGGATAAATCCGTAATAGCTCTATCGGAAGGAGAGATAGAGTTTCGCGGCGATGGATTGGTCAATGGAACCAATGATATATATGACTCTGATGGATTATGGGTGTCGGAGTATGAGGAGGATGATACATTCTATTATGGCAACCCCATATCTCCCTTGGGGAAAGCCATAAAACAGAAGGCAAAGCTCCCTAAGGCAGAATGGCAGCTCATGCTGGAAAAAGATCAACCTGTACTGGATATGCATATTCCCGAAGAGGGTAGGATGGATCACCACCTGTGTGGCCAATCCATGGAGAAAGCCAAGATCTTTTTTCCAAAGTATTTTCCGGAATGGACATACCATGCTTTTACATGTACTACTTGGCTATTTGAGCCCCAATTTCAAAAACTATTGCCTCATAGTTCAAATATAGTAAAATTCCAGCAGGAGTTCTATCTCTATCCCATACTCAGCAACGACGTACAGACTTTTGATAGGGTATTTTGGGGAAAGCCAAAAGACTTTAATAAAGCTCCTAGGGACACCTCTCTCCGCAGGGCTATCGTTGATCACTATTTAGAGGGAGGGCATCTAAGCGGTGCTGGTGGCTTTATATTAAAGGATGATGTGGATTGGGGTAGCAGGGTCTATCAGAAAGACTGTAAAAAGGTCTAGTTTAGAGAAAACCAGTCAATAATAATACAAAATCCAAGCATGGGAGTGTTGGAATTTGTATTTTATTAAGCGTCTATACAATCCGGAGATATTCCAGGGGAGGTATAAACGAAAAAACTATTTTGAGGGCTGGTACTATAAGCTGATAGATGAGCCTAGGCAAGAGGTAATAGCTATAATACCGGGATTGGCCATAGGCAGTTCACCTAGTGATGGTCATTCCTTTGTACAAGTAATTAATAGCACGAGGGGCAGTGTTCATTATTTTGAATATCCTCTAAGTGCATTTTATGCTGCTAAGGATAGATTGTATATAAGAATAGGGGATAATGAGTTTAGTCGTGGGGGAATAAAGCTTCAACTTAATAATCAAGAGACTGCTATCCAGGGAGAGATTGACTTTTTTGATATCGTACCTTTCCCTAAAAGGCTCCTCGCACCAGGTATAATGGGACCTTACTCCTTTGTGCCCTGGATGGAATGTTACCATGGTGTTGTAAACATTCATCATAAACTTAAAGGGAATATAGTGGTAGCGGGAGATGATGTACCTTTTGATGGAGGAGAGGGCTATATTGAGAAGGATTGGGGAAGATCATTTCCAGAGGCTTGGATATGGATCCAAGCAAATCATTTTGATGATAAGGATACCTCCTTCATGTTTTCCATAGCCAAGATACCATGGTTTAAAAGAGCTTTTATAGGATTCATTTCTTTTCTGAAAATAGGGGACAGGTTTTACATCCTGGCTACTTATAATAATTCTAAAGTTTCCAAGATCGAATTAAAGGATAAGTTGGTACAAGGTATCATCGATAATCCGGAATATACCCTTTATTTTGAGGCGACCTATCAGCCAGGCAGTATGCTAAAGGCACCTAAGAACGGTATAATGGAAAGGCAAGTGGAAGAAAGTATATCCAGCCATGTGAAGCTATTGATGTATGACAGAAAAGGTAATGTAATATTTGAAGGTAGCAGCCCGCATGCCGGCATGGAGATTTCGGAAAAAGCGGAGATTCTGTTGGGCTAACCTATGGATTAAAACTTTTTATGATTGAGGTGTGACCATTTATAAAATTTATATAAACAATTATGAGTTTATGCTGAAAGGGGAGATTTTGCTGTGTTTCAAATAGATAAGATATCTGCTGAGAATAAGGTAGAATTCTATAGGGAATTGAACAGCTATTTGGAAGGCTTATTGGATGGGGAGCCAGATTGGCTAGCTGGGATATCCAATGCATCCTCTCTATTATATCTGATGCTGGAGGATATCAACTGGGCTGGTTTCTATCTCTATAAAGATGGAAGATTGATGCTAGGTCCTTTTCATGGCAAGCCTGCATGCGTTCGTATAGATATAGGCAAAGGGGTATGTGGTACTGCTGCCAAAACGAGAGAGATACAGATAGTAAAGGATGTACATCAATTTCCCGGCCATATTGCATGCGATGCAGCATCCCAATCGGAGATAGTATTGCCTATTATAAAAGATGACAGGCTAATTGGAGTATTGGATATTGACAGTCCTATCAAAGCAAGATTTGATGAGGAAGACGCCAAAGGCTTAAAGAGCTTTGTGAACATCCTTAATAAATATTTAGCATGGCCAGATAAGTTCAATTAGAGAACAATTCATAGCGAATAATGTTATAATATAGTAGGACTTGTAATGTATAATATACACGACTATTATAAATAAAAGGAATGATAGATTTGAATATATCAGAATACCAGCGTAAAGCTATGCGAACCAAAGCAAAATATGCTTCATTCGAGGATCAGATGCTAAATGCAAGCCTAGGCCTTGCCGGAGAGGTAGGGGAGTGTGTAGACCATATTAAAAAAGTAGTTTTTCACGGTCATAAGTTGGACAAGGACTATATAAAAAAGGAGTTAGGGGATATCGCTTGGTATATTGCACTAAT
>JAWLDD010000118.1:6768-7392 GCA_041686815.1 Candidatus Atribacteria bacterium
TGCCCGGGGCTTGGACATGGATGAGGTATGTAGTGAGAATATCACAAAGCTAGAGAAAAGGTATCCCGAGGGCTTTGATAAGGAACAAAGTATAAACAGGAATGAATAATAAATGGACAATACTTTTTATGGGGGTTTTAGATTTATTTGGACATTTATATACATTTAGGTGAAAAAAGTGAAAACCAGATTTGATATTGACGATTCGCTGATTATTTCTAAAATTGAAGAAAATTATAATATCCAAGTACAGGGCTTTGATTTTCTCCCTAAAGGAGATATTTCTTATGCCTATATAATAACCTCCACCGATGGTAAAAAATATTTTTTAAAGCTATTTGATAAAAGTACGGCTATAGGGATAAAAAGTATAAAATGCCTGGATTTTTACCTACCATTAACATGGGAAATGTATCATAAGGGGTTATATAAGTATATCACCTATCCTATTAAAAATACTAATAGCAATTTTCAAGTTGATATAGGACCAGCAATTATAACTCTGTTTAATTATATTGAAGGAAATACCCTTGAAGATGAATATCCATTTTCAAGGGTTATATTAGAAAAGGTAGCAAAAGGAATTGCACGGATACATAAAGTTGATTATAAGTCCTCTTCTAA
>JAWLDD010000119.1:0-7359 GCA_041686815.1 Candidatus Atribacteria bacterium
CGCTCCCTATGTTGGGAGCGTGGATTGAAGTAGTTACATCAAGCCAAGCCTGCCGCCATTGGTTGTGTCGCTCCCTATGTTGGGAGCGTGGATTGAAGTCTTTGATGCCTTTTGTTGTACAGCAGTTACTGTTCGTCGCTCCCTATGTTGGGAGCGTGGATTGAAGTACTATCCTTATCATCCTCATTTTAGCTGTGCTATGTCGCTCCCTATGTTGGGAGCGTGGATTGAAGTAGTTACATCAAGCCAAGCCTGCCGCCATTGGTTGTGTCGCTCCCTATGTTGGGAGCGTGGATTGAAGTTCGTATTGAGTCATGGTCTCTACATTCGCCTGAAGTCGCTCCCTATGTTGGGAGCGTGGATTGAAGTTGACCACAATAACCGCAAAAATCTAACCCTACCGTCGCTCCCTATGTTGGGAGCGTGGATTGAAGTCCGAACGCAGCCCACGACGACTGCGTAGACGCCACGTCGCTCCCTATGTTGGGAGCGTGGATTGAAGTCTATCCAGGTATGGAGAGGAGCAGCCGAAAGCTTGTCGCTCCCTATGTTGGGAGCGTGGATTGAAGTCCTCCATCAAAATATTTTTCGTACCGCTATCCCCAGTCGCTCCCTATGTTGGGAGCGTGGATTGAAGTAGCTACAGAGCGCTAGCCCAGGCGGTACGAGAGGGTCGCTCCCTATGTTGGGGGCGTGGATTGAAGTCAGTATGTGACGTGAAATCGATAGTTAGAGAAAGGATGCAGTCAATAGAATGCATCCTTTAATACTTTACCATCACATTCATAAAAATCCATGCCCAATATCCTGGCAACTGTAGGAGCTATATCTACCATTTCCAAAGGGCCAATATCATTATTCTTTTTAATTCCTGGGCCTGAGACTAGGAATATGCACTTGTAGCCTGGCTTCTCAGGAGAAAATCCATGGGTGGCATATTTTCTTCCCTGTTCTAAATAATTTTCTATGGTTACTTCGCTAAGCAGGTCATCGAAATGATAACCAGGTTTTGCCTCAATGGCGTAGCGGATATCTTTGTGGGTGTGGAGCCTATCCAGAACTTGTCGATCATAGATTGCTTCAATACCATAGATGTCATCTTCCATAGCCTTGGTTAAAACCTGTAGGGCAGTGTTTTCAGCTTCGATGTCCCCATCCTTGATATGTAGATAGGCATTGCCCCCAGCACTCTGAAGGTAAGCCCTCCAATTATATGTACCATTATCTTCATAGATCAATCCAGCATCCCTCAGTAAATTGTTGAGATGAACATTATAGTCTACGCTTATCTGTCCATGATCTCCTAGAGCTATGAAGACCGTATCGTCATATATGCCAGCATCTTTTGCGGCTTGGATAATTAAGCCTACCCTCTTGTCAAGGCGTATAAGAGCTTCTTCTACCTCTTTTCCATCTGTGCGATGATGATGTTTTGTATTATCTAAATCCGTCAGGTGAATCAACATTAGATTAGGCTTTTTCCTCTTTATCGTATCAGCTGCACATAGGGCAATAAAATCGTCCAGATGGGGCTGTTTAGTGCTCTTCCGGTATCTGCCAAGTCGCAGCTCCAGACCAAGGCAGTATAGCAAGGAGCCGCTTTTTAGTATTTTAAGAGCTTGGTTTTCTCCCTTTATGGCTGCTATTTCAGGCATATTGTATTTTATAGAGGATTTGCCTGTAACAGGCCACAATAGTCCAGCAGTAATCATGCCATATTCTTTAGCCAGATCATAAATAGTGGGCCTTTTAATCTCCCTTTGAAACCAATACCATGTTTGATCCGAATCTGCCATAAAGGGCTGCAGCTGATGATTATGGATGACACCATGCTTATCAGGATATACTCCTGTTACCATGGTAGTATGTACTACATATGTATGAGTAGGATAGACACTTTTTAGAGCAGTCGAATATGACCCCTCTTTAATAAACCTCGAAAGGTTTGGCAGATCCTTAACTTTAATCCAATTATCTTCTGACAATGCGTCGAGAGATATTATAATTACATGTTTCGCTAGCTCTTTTCCTGAAAACATCGGTCCTTTAAACGTGGAGTATCTCCTTAAGATTTTACTGAGGTTGTATTAGCACTTGGTGCTACATTCTCATCCTCAGGGAACTTAACAAATTTCGAGCATATATAACTTAATACCATGAGAACGAAGGGGAAGATAATTAATAAAAATTTAGCAGCTTCACCGGGATTAGAGCCGGGAACATCTCCGCTTTCAAAGCCATAAAACTTATATACCACAAAGAATGCAAAGCTTGTAAACAGACCATTTAGGCGATTCATAAAACCTAAGGCACTGTTATAGATACCCTCCCGTCTTACGCCATGGGATGCAGCATCTTCGTCGACCAGCTTGGCACCTAAAAGATCCATGGAAGATATAACTCCAGCAAAACCTAACCCTACGACGATGCTAGCCAAAACAGCTGTTATCAGGGAGTTAACAAAGTAAAGCGGAATAAATCCTATTCCCAGGAGCAAAAGAGCACATCTCCACACTGGGAGGAGTGTAAACTTTTTTATGAGCTTTACCCATAGGGCGACAGAGGAAATAGCAATCAATAGAACTGTTGCAAACAAAACTGTTGCTTGACTATCGGGCAATTTTAGAGAATATTTAACGTAGAAGGGAATGGCTGCTAAAACAAGAGACATAGCTGCGCTATAAAAAGCATTAGTTACTCCAAGGATCCAAAACTTTTTATTTCTTAAAAGGGCGAGGATACTGTCCCAAAATTGAGGTTTCTCTGTTTGCAGGTATTCAAGGTTCTCGTGGCAACCTAAGGTGGAGTAGAGTATAACCGACACTCCCAGAATTGAATAGATGAGTGCAGTCAAAGGATAATCCAGTAGATTCGTAACTAGTGGTGTCAGAGCAATGCTAATAATCATGGCCACCAGCTGAAAAGCTTGCCTCATGGCATTCGTCTTAGCTCGCAAAACATCGCCGGAGAACAGATCGGGAAAGAGTGCACCATAGTTGGCATTTACCAGGGAGTCTAAGGTGCCTGTGATTATGTACAATATAAAGCAGTACAAAAACAATAGATTTCCTGTATATATGGAAGGTGGATTAAAGAAAGCAATGAAGCTAAGACCCAGCATAATTGAACCTATAACCAACCATGGGCGTCGTCTTCCCCATTTGGTTCGGGTTCGATCGGATAAATATCCGTAGACTGGGTTATCCAAGGCGTCTATAAAGGTATAAACAAAAAGGACAAGTGAAAATGAGGCTGTGCTCAAGCCAAGTCTGTCTACATAGTAAATAGCTGCATAGGTTTTAAACATATTGATAGGGATTGAAGTGCCAAACATACCGATTGCATAGCGAAAAGGGCTGGTTCTTTTAGTCCTGGTTTCCATATAAGATCCTCCTTTTTAAAAAAATGAAATAGCTAATAGCTTTAAGGTTTTATGTAGCTTCAGTATGCAAACAATGATATAATACCTTATAAGAACTGCAGGAGACTATTGGCTGATTTGGTGAGTTGCATCCATTTTATGACTAATATTATTGTATCACATATTAAGTAGTAAGAAAATAAGGCACAGTATTTTCAGAGATATTAAACTTGATCTAGATTTATTTCATGTGTAAGGAGTGATACTATAGTTACACGTAAAGATGTCGCTGACTATGCTGGTGTTTCGATGACAGTCGTATCAAGAGTAATTAATAATAAGGGCTATGTTTCCAAGGAAAAACGGCAAAAAGTAGAAAAAGCTATTAAGGAATTAGGATATACTCCTAATTTAATTGCTCGTGGTTTAAAAACGAACGAGACCAAACAATTAATGTTTTATGTACCTGATATAACTAATCCTTTTTACATGGAAGTCTATCAAGGTATGGATGACTATGCTACGGAACAGGGTTACACAATAGTAGTAAGTAAACATTTTAGTGATGAAGTTGTTCGACAGAGAAGGTTTGATGGATTAATTCTGTATAATATATCACCTGATATATTTGAAAAGATAGAAAAGCTAGGAATACCAATGGTTATTACAGATTATAACCAAGAAAAGCTAAGTATCCCATCTGTAGCTATTGACATGAGAGACGGTGTCCGGAAGGCAGTATCTTATCTTATCGAATGTGGTCATACCAATATAGGATATGTGACCAATTCAGATAACTTAAACGATCAACGGTTTTTAGGGTATGTTGATGAATTATATAATAATGGGATAGAGTATGATAAAGAAAAGGTGGAAATACAATTAATGGGAGATACAATGTATGAGCAGGGATACAATGCAGGAATAAATATTATAAAGAAAAAAACCAATATAACTGCAATTTTCGCCTTTAATGATGCAGTGGCTATTGGTCTTATGGCTGCATTCAATGAAAGAGGTCTTAGGATACCTAGGGATATCTCTGTTATAGGATTTGATAATATTTTAGCATCACGCTATACTATTCCGCCTTTAACAACTATTCATATACCTAAATATGAACAGGGGCGAGAGAGTGCTAAGATGTTAATTAATGCGATACAAGGTAAAAAGGAAAGTGAAATTATACTTCATACCAGGTTAATAAAGCGTGGTAGTGTAAGGAGCTTATGATTTAAAGTATACTAAGTATATTTAGAATATTGACAAAAATAACCTTGAACAATATAATATACTTACAATTAGGAGGTTGTAAGAAGCGGTTGCATATATTGCTTGTTTATACTTAAGCATTTTGTATAACAGTAATACACTTCAAGATGATTGCTAAAAAAATATCTACATGTACATTCACCCGCAGCGATTCAATATGTGCAATGTGGCCTCGAGAACACATATCATAAAGCAAAGAGACTTTTAAGACGGTCATTTTAGAAAATAAGATCCACAAAGTAATAATTATCGCTTAGCGATATTATTAATAAATCATTAAGGAGTGTATGAAATGATCAAACGGTTTATGTCTCTTTTTTTAGTTATAGTTGTTGTTGTAACAACTTTTGCGGGATGCGGAGGTGGCAAATCATCATCGGGCGAGGCTGATAGCTTTAAGGATAACAAAGACATTGAAGCCAAAATTGTAGTTGGTGGATGGCCTGCTGGAGATGAAGCTTTCAAGGCTATTTTGCCTGCATTTAACGAAGAATATCCTAATATTGAAGTAGAGCTTAATTTTATGCAAACAGCTGATCACCATCAACAATTGTCTACAGCTATTGCAGCAGGATCTGGTGCTCCCGACGTAGCTATGCTGGAGCAAGCATGGGTAGGACGATATAAAGATGCAGGTGGCTTTGAAAATTTATTGGAAGCACCGTACCATGCAGGCAATATGAAGCAAGACTTTGTGGAATATAAGTGGAATCTTGCTTTATCAGTAGATGGCAAAAAATTGGTAGGTCTAGTATGGGATATAGGACCAGCAACTATATTCTATCGCCGGGATGTTTTTGAAGATGCAGGTTTACCTACTGAACCACAAGAAGTGGAGAAATACCTAGGAACATGGGAAGGCGTATTAGACGCTGCTGAAAAGGTTCATATACCAAATGAAAGATGGCTGCTACCCAATGCTGTATATTTGTACACATGGAACTATATGAACCGAGATTTTTATAATAAAGATCTTGAACTTGTTCTTGATAAACCAGGAAGCATAGAAGCCCTTGAGGCAGCTATTACCATGCGTAAAAATGGATGGGATGCTCAGTTACCAGATATGTGGACAAATGAGGCACAAGCCGGATTAGCATCTGGTAGTGTTGCAATGGTAGCTGCAGGCTGCTGGTATGGAGGATTCATTAAAAGCTGGATTGCTCCTGATACTCCAGGATTATGGGGAGTTGCAAGGCTTCCAGGTGGGATAGAGGATTCTAACTGGGGAGGTTCTTATCTTGGAATTCCATCACAAAGCAAGAACAAGGAAGCTGCTTGGTATTTTATAAAGTACGCACTTGCTACTAAGGAAGCTCAAAATGAGATGTTCAAAGCAGTCGATTATTTCCCAGGATACATTCCTGCATGGGACGATCCTATGTATGAGGAGGAAGATCCTTTCTTTGCTGGACAAAAGACTAAAGCTTTGTGGGTTGACATATCCAAGAGTATTGAACCTACTTTCTCAACCCTTATGGATACTACTGTAGAAAGTACCCTTCATAATACTGTAAATACAGGGCTCAACGAAGGTAAATCTGCAGAGGAAATTATTGCAGATTCTATAGAAGCCATTAAGAATGCAACAAGAGAAGACTATGAAAAGTATATAGAGATTCTTAAGGATGCAGGACTATGGAATAAATAGGAAGATAAGTTATATGGAAGATTAGATTAAGTCTTAGACGAGCAACCGCATTTGCGGTTGCCCGTTTAAGGCATCCATGAATTGGATGGGTTAACAATCTTAAAAGGCAGGTGTTATGAATGTTGGAAAGCCGACCCAATGTACTCACTACTAGTCCAAGATCTAGTAATCAACGAAGCTATATATGGAATGAGATAAAAAGGAATAAAGTAGCTTATGTATATATCGCTCCTTTCTACATTCTTTTTATAATTTTTGGGCTTTTCCCTATTTTTTCGGGGTTTTTTATCAGCTTTTTTAACTGGGATGGAGTAAGTGCTATGAAGTTCATTGGATTACGGAATTATGTTAGATTATTGACTGATCCAATGTTTTGGAAAGCACTTTATAACACAATTTATATCGGTATATTCTCCCATATATTTATTCTATTAGGTGGGTTAGTCCTAGCGTATATTTTAAATTCAAAGCTAGTAAAATTCCCCAATCTTTTTAAAACCATATATTTTCTCCCCATGGTAACAAGTGCTGTTGCAGCATCTATTGTCTTTCAAGCCTTGTTTGGCTTAAATGCAGGATTAATCAATTTTATGCTTCAAACTATTGGCTTTGACAAAATAGATTGGTGGGGTGGCACTGGTAGATATGTCAAGATAGCAATTATAATAATGTTTTCGTGGAAATGGATAGGATGGAACATGGTTATTTATCTTTCGGGCATGCAAGGGATTAGCGAAGATATATATGAGGCAGCGACGATAGATGGAGCAAATCATTTGCAGATGTTTTATAGGATTACAGTTCCTTTATTGAAACCCGTTATCCTATTTACATTGATACAGTCCACTATAGGCACAATCAATCTCTTTACAGAACCATTTGTTTTGACAGGCTTAAAAGGAGGCACAGGGAACCAAGGCCTTACTGTAATGATGTATCTGCTGGATAGAGCTCCATATGGAAACAATCTCTATGGATATGCATCTGCGTGTGCTTATGTCTTGTGTGCGATAATCATGATAGTATCTCTTGTAAACATGAAAACTTTTGGAGAACGAAATAAGGTGGAAGGAGG
>JAWLDD010000120.1:0-7324 GCA_041686815.1 Candidatus Atribacteria bacterium
ATAATTTTGTCCATTGGGTAAACGCCTCCCTTCATCGCCTATTTCTCCAGTTTGTTAGATATTCTACTATCTCTTCCATCTTCATGCCCCTTGACCCTTTCACTAATATTGTATCTTCTTGGCTCAATATTGTCTCCAAATATTCTGTTACATCTTTATTACAGCTAAAATGCTTTATGCTTTGGGCATCCATGCCCGATTTATGAGCTCCCTGGCCTATGTATCTGCTCAAGCTGCCCACAGTGATAAGGATGTCAATGCCTTTCTCGGCTACAGTCTTCCCTACATCGGTGTGCCCTGTTTCAGAATAATCCCCCAACTCTAATATATCTCCTAATACGGCGATTTTACGGCCTCCAGTTAGGTCCTTTAATATCTCGATGGATGCCTTCATGGAGTCGGGGCTTGCATTATAAACATCATCGATTACCCTCACTCCCAAATCCGTGGTAAATATATTGAGCCTCATACTTCCAGTGCGGAAGGACTTTAGAGCCTTTGCAATATCCTCTATGGCTATTCCCATAACACGGCCTACAGCTACCGCTGCCATACTGTTTAGTACATTGTGTCTGCCCGGAATGCCCAGCTCCATGGGGTATACCTCTTGATCTATTATTAGATCGTATGCAATACCTCCACTTTCCAAAGTCCTGATATTTTCAGCCCTTATATCAGCATTATCTCCTATACCATAATACTCCACTTCGAAGGGAAATTCTTCTTTTATATTCCCCAAAAACTCATCATCCTTGTTGAGTATTGCTTTGTCCTCGGGGGTAAAGAAATCAAATATCTCCATCTTGGCCTTTAGGATGTTCTCCCTGCTTCCCAGATTCTCTAAATGGGAAACGCCGATGTTGGTTATGATGGCAATGCTTGGTCTGGCTATCTCAGCCAGTCTGTGAATCTCCCCCAGTGCGCTCATTCCCATCTCGAGTACTGCTGCTTCATGGTAATCTTCTAGCCTAAATAGGGTATGGGGTAATCCAATCTCGTTGTTAAAGTTACCTTCAGTTTTTAAAACATTGTATCTCTGGGATAGGACCAAGGCAACCATGTCCTTGGTGGTGGTCTTACCGTTGCTTCCGGTTATGGCCACAACGGGTATATCAAATTGACTACGACGATATGCGGCCAGATCCTGAAGGGCTTTTAAGGTATCATCCACCTTTATGGTAGGCACTTCTGGATAAAGGTCGGGAAAGAATTGAGAATCTTTCCTATGAACCAGTATAGCAGCCCCTCCCTTTTCTATTGCCTGATCCAGAAAATAATGACCGTCAAAGTTTTCTCCCACCAAGGGGATGAAAAGATCTCCCTGGTTTATGGTCCTTGTGTCGGTGCTAACCCCAGTGATGACTGTATTCAGTAGACCTGCATTCTGATTTAACAATTTGCCTTTGGTAGCTTCAACTATTTCTCTTATAGTAAAGGGTTTCATCTATGTCTGCTCCTCCCTAATATTTCCGAGACTATTTCCCTTTCATCAAAGTGTATGGTCTCATCTTTGAGTATTTGATAGGTCTCATGCCCTTTGCCAGCCAAAATAACTATATCGTCCTTCTTGGCATGGTATAGGGCATATTCTATTGCCTGCCTGCGGTTTTCTATTATCTTATATCTACAATTGGTCTTCTCCACACCCGGTACAATCTGCATTATAATATCCATGGGCTCTTCACTGCGAGGATTATCGGATGTTATAAGGCACAGATCCGAATATTTTCCTGCTACTTCCCCCATTATAGGCCTTTTGCTGTAGTCCCTGTCTCCTCCACACCCAAAGAGAGTTATCACCCTGCCCTTGGCAAAGCCCCTTGCAGTCTTTAGAATGTTTTCCAATCCATCGGGAGTGTGAGCATAATCTACAATCACCGAAAAATCCGTTCCGGTATCGAGGACTTCAAAGCGTCCAATGACACCTCTGACCTTCTCTAAGCCTTTTGCTATCTCCTCAAGGGAAATGCCCCGAACATAGCAGACGCTAGCTGCAGCTAAAGCATTGTATATACTAAAGATTCCGGGTATAGCCAAATTGACGGGAGTACAGCCTCCAGGAGTATGCAGGCTAAAGGCCACTCCTCGGTCGGTAATCTCCAAATCCCTGGCATATATATCAGCTTCTTTATAGATGCCATAGGTATAAACCTGGGAGCTTAATCTGTCCCTTATCCATCTCCCATTCTCATCGTCTAGATTTAATATGGATATTTTGCTCCGGGTAAAGAGTTTGGCTTTGGCACTTCGATATTCTTCCATAGTGCCATGAAAGTCCAGATGATCCTGAGAGAGGTTTGTAAAAACTCCAATATCGAAAACGCACCCCTCTACTCTGCCCAAGCTCAATGAATGGGATGACACCTCCATAACAATACTATCCACCTGTTCATCCACCATCTCCCTCATGAGCCGCTGAAGATCCAAGGATTCAGGGGTAGTATGGCTGGCTGGAATCTCTCTCTCCCCCACCATGTTGGTAATGGTTCCGATAAGCCCAACCCTTTTGCCTGACTCTTCCATTATGGACTTAACCAGATGGGTAACGGTGGTCTTGCCATTCGTCCCAGTTACACCGATCAATGTAGTTTCCTGGGCAGGATTTCGGAAAAAGTTCTTGGCCATATAAGCCATGGCAAGTCTGGAATCCTTAACAAAAACTTTGGTTATCTTCCCTGGTACCTCTACATCCTGTTCCAACACCAGTGCCCTAGCACCTTTTTCAACTGCTTGGCTGGCATAGTCATGTCCATCTTCAGTAAGGCCTCTTATGCAGAAAAATAGGGATTCGGGATTTACTTTTCGTGAGTCATAATGTATATCATCAATAAGTCTGTCAGACTCTCCCTCTATTTTAATATAATCTATTCCCTCCAACAAATCTTTTAGTTCCATCTGCCTTACCACCTTATTTCAAATTCAAATCCATCCATTACACTAGCAGGGGCAGGCTTCTATGCCTGCCCTAATATATGGTACAGCGTGGAAACCATCATGTGCATAATATTTATTATAGCCTTTAAGGACAAAGTTAAAACCCTGACAGGAGCTACTGATCCGGCATGGCAAATTTTACTGTCACCACTGTGCCCGGATCTACATGACTGCCAGCAGGCGGATGCTGCTCAACTGCTATTCCAGACCCCTCTATTTTGAGCTTTAAGCCCTGGGACACCAAAATATTGTTGGTTTCCCTTATAGACTTATCTATCACATCCGGAACTACAACCTTGCCCTCTTCCGGTTGTTCTTCAGGCTGTGTCTCCTCATCAGCATCCCCTTGATTTGCATATAGGAGTACCGTGGTGCTTACCTTAACCTTGGCACCAGGTTTTGGCATTTGATCTTTTATAGTAACACCTTGGATATTGGAAACATCGGAAAGGTAGTTAAGTCCTGCTTCATCCAGTATGGCATAGGCTTCAGAAAACTCCTTGCCTATGACGTCGGGAACTTCCACCTTTTTGTTGAGTTCTGCAGTCTCCTCATCAAATATGGGTTCTACACCCAAATAGGGCAATGTATCCTTTAATATCATCTGTACGTAGGGAGCAGCTACAACGCTACCAAAGTCAACTGCTACCTGGGGTTCATCAACGGCAAAAAGCACTATAACCTGTGGATCATCAGCAGGAGCAAAGCCCACAAAGGAGGCGATGTGCTTACCCTGTACGATCCTACCGTCTTCCCCGTACTTTTGAGCCGTTCCTGTCTTACCCCCTACCCTGTAACCAGGTATATAGGCATTGGCACCGCTGCCGTTTTCTACAACTCCTTGGAGTATTCTGGCCACTTGCTTTGAAGTTTCCTCTGATATAACCTGACGGATCTTTTGGGGCTCTATTGCCTTAACCACAACCTCATACTCTTCTCCAGTCTCCGGGTTGATCTTGGTTTCGGTAAGAGCTTTGGCCAGATAAGGCCGCATTAGATTGCCTCCGTTTATGGCTGCGGAAGTCGCAGTAATCAACTGCAGTGGGGTTACTGATATGGATTGACCAAAGCCAATCCTGGCCAAATCCAAATTCTTTACCGCTTCTCTAGGGATAACGATACCCTGTGCTTCCCCGTTTATATCTATACCGGTCTTTTGCCCAAATCCAAAAGCTTCTATGTATCTGTAAAATTTATCCTTACCCAATGCCAAAGCCATATCCACAAAAGCAGGATTACAAGAATGCTCTACAGCTTGAGCGAAGGTTAGATGTCCATGACCACCGGCCTTATGGCACCTGATTCTCTCATTGCCATCAATAACTCTGAAGCCTGGGCAATTGAAGGAGTTGTTTAAAGTCATAACCCCTGAGTCCAAGGCGGCAGCCGTGGTAACCACCTTGAAGGTGGAACCGGGATCCATGCTATCCTTTGCCAAAAAGTTTTTAACGTAATCCTGCATACCTTCGTATCCCAGCTCCCTAGGGGGGTCATTGGGATCAAAACTTGGCCTATTAGCCATAGCCAATATCTCGCCGGTATTGGGATTCATCACTATAGCATAAATCTTTTTGGCGTTGTATTTTTCCATGGCATCGTCCACGGCTTTTTCAGTGAAGTGCTGTATCCCCTGGTCAATGGTCAGCTCTAAATTCAGCCCGTCTATGGGAGGAATATATCTGTCTACATTGTTGGGCATCTCCCTGCCCCTTGCATCGGTTTCCATTACTATTTTGCCGGGCAGACCCTTTAAATATTTATCATAATAGAGCTCTATGCCCTCTTGGCCCTTTAAGCCGTCTTCCCCTTCGGCATATTTCATAGTAAAGCCTAAGACATGAGAAGCCAAATCTCGGTTGGGATAATATCGCTTGGGTTCCTGTGTAAAATCAATACCCTTTATACCTAACTCCCTAACCTCATTGGCTACTTCTCGTGTAACTTGTCTCTTTACCCATACAAAAGAGCTCTTTGTATCCGATAGTTTTTCATAAAGTTTATCCTCATCCAGTTCAAGGATAGGTGCTAAAAGTGCGGCAACTCCCTTTGGATCCTTTATTTGACTGGGGCGTGCAGCAATGGTCTCCGAACTTCCGCTTTGGGCTAGAATATTCCCGTTACGATCTTTTATCTTACCCCTTTTAGGGTATACTGCTAGACCGCGTGTCCATTGGCTGGCAGCCTTTTGTTGGAGTTCCTTACCCCAAATCAAGTGAATGTATCCCAGCCGTCCTATAAGTGCACTGAATATTACGGTGAATGCTATCAGCATGATAAGCAATCTCTTTCTGTTGGTAACGCTAGGTACTGCCATTGCCATCACCACCTAAACAATACAAATCCATTAATCCAGAAGGCTTAGAATCTTGCTCCACAGACTTTCGTTATCCTCTACTGCCAGCTGGTCATCTGCTGTTTTTTGTATCTGCCTTTCTGGAAGCTCTACATAAAGCACTTGTTCCTTATCTGGATAGTCCATTTCCAGGTTGTTTTTCGCGAATTCTTCTATCCTATCCAAATCTCCTCTAGCTGCTAATTCCAACTTCAAATATTCTTGAACGTTTTGTTGTTCTTTCAGTGCTTTTTCTAAGTCCAATATCTCCTGCTGATTTTGAGCAATCATAGCAAACCGTGCCACAGTATATGAACACAATGCGAAACCTACAAGTACCATGAAAAGGTGTAGTATCTTCCTCTGGACCTTGGTTTTAGTCCTTGGTACTGCTTTGGCACGTGGCACAGAAATAGGTTGTTCTTTCTCGACTGGGTACTGATAATATGTATCCACATATTGCCGCTTTTCTGCTACTAACAATTGTATTCAGCCTCCTCGATGTTTATGTTTAACACCCCTTGATACCTATACTTTTTGACAAGCTCTCAACTTAGCACTGCGGGAGCGAGGATTTTCATCAATCTCTTTATCTGAAGGAATAATGGGCTTTCTTGTAAGGATTTCTACCAATGGTTCTTTGCCACATACACATATAGGTGATTCCGGTGGGCAAATACAAGGGTTTTGAAGCTTGCGAAAGGTGTTTTTTACAATCCTATCTTCCAGGGAATGAAAGGTAATAATACACAGCCTCCCACCAGGTTTCAACCTGTTGACCGCTGACTCTATTGCGCCTTCCAAGAGTTCAAGCTCTTTGTTAACTTCTATCCTAATGGCCTGAAAGGTTCGCTTTGATGGATGAGGTCCTTGCCTTCTGGCTTTTGCAGGTATGGCAGCTTTGATAACATCGGTCAATTCCCCAGTTGTATTAATAGGTCGATTGTCCACTATAAACTTTGCAATTCTGGCTGCCCATCTCTCCTCTCCATACCTGGAGATGATTTGGGCTAATTCCCTCTCTTGGTATTCATTTACTACCTTATGGGCGTTTAGATCTTGAGTTGGATCCATCCTCATATCCAGTGGGGCATCGCTTTGATATGAAAATCCACGACTATCTTCATCCAGTTGGTAGGATGATACACCAAGATCCATCATCATGCCGTCGATTGCGTCAATGCCCAACCTGTCCAGTATGTATTCCAAATTAGCGAAATTATCGTGTACAGTGGTTAGTGAATCTCCAAACTTTGATAAACGCTCTCGGGCTGCCTTCAATGCTTCTGGGTCTCTATCTATTCCTATAAGGGTACCACCGGGGACAATTCTCTCCAAAATAGCACTGGCATGTCCACCTCCGCCCAAGGTTCCATCCACTATGATATCCCCAGGCTTGCAGCTTAGCAGCTCTATAGTCTCGTTAAATAATACAGGGATGTGGCGAAACTCCATCTGAATCCTCCTAAATACCTAATTCTGCCATCTTCTCGGCAATGGATTGGTGATCCAAGTCGGCATCATCATTGTAGTCATCCCATTTCTCCTTGCTCCAGATTTCAACCCTACTTGAAACTCCAATTATTGCTAGGTCCTTTTCCAGCCCGGCATATTCTCGAAGATTGGCAGGTATCAAGATTCTGCCCTGTTTATCCAATTCGCATTCAGTCGCACCCGAGAAGAAAAATCTGGTAAAGGCTCTTGCGTCCTTACTGGTTAGAGGAAGAGTACGAAGCTTGCGCTCTAGTTCCTGCCATTCATTCTGGGGATAGACAAACAAACAGTTGTCCAGACCTTTGGTCACAACAAATCTCTCGCCCAAATCTTCACGAAACTTGGACGGCATTATAACTCGTCCCTTTGGATCGAGAATATGTTGATATTCCCCAATGAACACAGTACTCACCTATCTCCTATATTATCTCACCACTTGTCCCCACTTTCAACCACTTTTATTACTTATTCTCTACTTTTTTGAAAAGTGAATCATCCAGATGTTCGCGACCCACCAGTTTCATCATGGTTGTCTGAACGTGGGCGTTAGACACGATCTGATCG
>JAWLDD010000121.1:0-7240 GCA_041686815.1 Candidatus Atribacteria bacterium
GTTAAAACCAAAGGTATTGATACGATTTTTGTGCAGTAACGCCCAGATAAGCAGCGAATCCATAGTGGATATGGATATCATGAAAAATTTCTCATTTGTTAGCGTAAGCCGGGATGTGGTAGAACCAATACTTAAAAATTGTTCTGGAAAGATGCTAGCGGGACGAAAGGTAAGGATCGAGATATCAAAGCCCAAGAAAAAATAATGGCCAGATTGCGTCCATTATTAACAAATTTATAGGCCTTTTTGAAGGATTTTTGTCAATACTGTAGAACTATTTTCATAGTCCAAAATATTGCCGAAAGGATATTTTGTCTATGGGTAACAATGTTCATGCAGGTCACAGGCAGAGGGTTAAGGATAGATATTTGTTGGAAGGTCTGGATGCCTTTGAGGATCATCAGGTATTGGAGCTTTTATTGTTTTATGCCATACCCAGAAAGGACACCAATGAGCTGGCCCACAGGATGATAAAGGAGTTTGGATCTCTTGCAGGGCTATTTGAAGCCAATGCCAAGGATATCGCTAGGAGATGTGATGTGTCGGAAAACACCGCTATCTTGATATCCCTTATTCCATCCCTATCAAGGAGATACTTTTTAGGCAAATGGGGAGAAAAACCCATTATAAACAGCTCTTCCAAGGCAGGGGAATACGCCATTTCCCTCCTTGCAGGGCGAATATACGAAGTATTTTATGTTATATGTCTGGATACACAAAACAGGGTGAACCACGCTGATATGGTTCATGAAGGCACCATCAATGAAGCTGCCATCTACCCAAGGCTGATTGTAGAGACCGCCCTTAGGCATCAGGCTAGTAGCGTGATACTGGCCCACAACCATCCGGGAGGCAGTATACAGCCTTCAGGAGCAGATATTAGCGTTACTAAAAGGATTGTTACAGCCCTTGAGAGTATTTCAATAAAGGTTTTGGATCATATTATTGTTGCAGGGGATAGATATACCAGCTTTGCAGAGAGAGGACTATTATCAAGCTAGGGAGGAAAGAACATGAAGGAAATTGTACTAGCAGGCGGATGCTTTTGGGGAGTAGAGGAATATATGTCCAGAATCCCAGGTGTAGTGGATACCAGGGTAGGATATGCCAATGGAACCAAAGCCCATCCCAGCTATGAGGATGTATGTACAGGAACTACGGGACACGCAGAAGCCTGCTTTGTAAAATACGATGAAAATGAGATAAGTCTTAAGGATCTATTGGACAAGTTTTGGAGCGTCATAGATCCAACAATACTTAACAGACAGGGAAACGATGTTGGAAGTCAGTATCGTACAGGTATCTATTACCTGGATGATGAAGACCTGGAGATAATAAAAGATAGCTTAAACAGAGAACAGGCCAAGTATGAAAAGCCTATCGTAACAGAAGTAGAGCCACTTACCTGCTTTTATGATGCTGAAGAATACCATCAAAGGTATCTTAAAAAGAATCCCAATGGATATTGTCATATAAAGCTGGATTGAGGAATATATTAGTGTATACTTTAAAGGGGGATGGAAATGGTTAGGACAGGATGCTTTGGTTTCCTATTATTGGTGGTGCTTGTTATAGTCATAGCTATAGTGTTATCGGGTTGTGTGCCTGGCGACGGACACAATACCAAGGATAAACCTGCTGGATTTCTGTGGGGGATCTGGCACGGTTGGATGGCACCTGTATCCCTGATAATAGGGATATTTGACAGCAAAATTCGCGTCTATGAGGTTTATAACATTGGCTGGCCCTATGATTTTGGTTTCTACATGGCCATTATAAGCGGATTTGGTAGTTTATCATTATTTAGAAAGAAAAAGAAAAAATAGACTCCAATGTGTAATGAGTACAGGAAAGGATATTCTAAAAACGGAGGATAACCATTGAGCCAAATACATTATTCCGATATACCAATTATATACGAAGACAATCATCTACTGGTGGTGGAAAAGCCCGTCAACATACCATCCCAGCAGGACAGGACAGAAGACAAGGATATATTGACCTTGCTAAAAGAATATATAAAGGTAGAGTATAAAAAGCTCGGGAATGTATATCTGGGCTTAATTCATAGGCTAGACCGCCCTGTAGGGGGTGTGATGGTGTTTGCCAAGACTTCCAAAGCCGCTTCCCGACTTTCGGAGCAAATACGTACAGGGCAGTTTGGAAAGAAGTATCTGGCAGTAATCCATGGGATGCCCAAGGAAAGGTCCCAAAGGAATTTAGTTCACTACCTAGTCAAGAATAGGCAGAAGAACATTGTCCGGGCTGTGGACAGCAGTACTCCTGGTGCCCAAAAAGCCGTACTGGATTATGAGGTAATAGGACAAGCATCGGGTATGGCCTTGGTTAGCATAGATCTCCATACCGGGCGATCTCATCAGATCAGGGTACAGTTTGCTACCATAGGCCATCCCTTATATGGTGATCAAAAATATGGGGGCAACCTAAATAGACCTGGTCAGCAGATCGCCCTTTGGTCTCAGTCCATAAGCCTCACGCATCCTACTCTAAAAGAACCCATGACCTTTTCGGCATTGCCCCATGATACATACCCTTGGAATCTCTTCGATTTTTAACCATTTCTCCAGATTTTTACTGCACTTTCTATCCTTTTGAGGCCCTCTTCAAGAGTGCTGCGTGGGCAGGCTACATTTATTCTTAGGAAGCCTTCGCCCCCTGGGCCAAAATCCATTCCGTTGTTGAGCCCGATTTTACCTTCTTGGGACATAAATCTATGGAGAGCTTTTCCTTTCATATTTAGGGATCTGCAGTCCAGCCAAACCAGGTAGGTACCCTGAGGTTTGGTGACCTTTATCTCGGGGATATGAGTCTTGAAATATTGCTCCAGATATTCTACATTGGCATCAAGATATTTGATCAGTTCATCCAGCCATGGGCCCCCGTGGGTATAAGCAGCTTCCATAGCGGCTATTGCAAAGACATTGCTCATGCCAATGCTGACTTTGTTGATGGTCCTTAGAAATTCCGACCTTAGTTTGGGGTTAGGTATAATAACTGCTGATATGGTAAGGCCTGGAATATTGAAGGTCTTGCTGGGGGCTATACAGGTGATGGAGTTTTGTTCCATATATTTTGAGATGGTAGCTATGGGTATATGGCGATGTCCCGGCAGCACCAGATCCGAGTGAATATCATCGGATACCAATAATACCTCATACTTCTCACACAGATAACTTATCTCTTTAAGCTCATCATCAGTCCAAACCCTGCCTACAGGATTATGGGGGCTGCACAGTATCATCATCTTGCATCCTTCAGCCATTTTCTGTTCCAAATCATCAAAATCTATGGAGTAATATCCATCATCATTGGTAAGTGGATTGACCGTAACTATCCTATCATGATTCTCTATGGCAGAGAAAAAGGGTGGATACACTGGAGATTGAATGATCACGGAGTCCCCGGGCTGTGTAAAGGTCATTGTAGAGATATTAAGGGATGTCACCACGCCGGGGGTGTAAAGAATCCACTGCTTTTTGATGTCCCATCCATGCCTTTCTCTCATCCAATTTACTACCGCTTCATGGAGGGATTCTGGACGGGTGGTATAGCCAAATATACCATGGCTGTTTCGCTTTTCAATGGCATCTAAAATAGGCTGAGGACAAGGAAAATCCATATCTGCCACCCACATGGGCAGGACATCTTCCGATCCAAAGATCTTGTCTAGGTTATCCCATTTAACGCTATGGGTATTTGTACGGTTTATAGGTTTATCAAAATCATATTTCATCTAAAAACCTCCAGGATTAACATCTTTATTAGCCTTATTTTACAACACATTCATAGTAGGGGCAAACATATAAAATAACATGTCGCCGATTTTTATCGGCGACATGTTTAATATCCATTATGTGTTTAAATAAATAGCATAGCGATTGATAAGTTAGACTATATAGAACGTACCCTTATGACTCCTTCGATGCTGGATAGATGGCTCAGGGTTTCATCAGTAACTACAGTTTCCACATCTAGGATGGTATAGGCATAATTGCCTTTGCTCTTGTTTATCATGTTGGCGATATTTATATGCTCTTTGGCCAAACAGGATGCAATTTGTCCTACCATGTTGGGTACATTTTTGTGGGCTATGGTTATCCTTTGCTTTGCATCAGGGCTAGGAGGCAGCTCACATTCTGGAAAGTTTACAGAGTTGGATATATTTCCACTTTCCAGGTAATTTCGAAGCTCAGAAACTGCCATATAGGCGCAGTTCTCCTCAGATTCTGGGGTAGAAGCCCCTAGGTGAGGTATGGGTATAATGTTTTCCACTCCCAGCAGCCTCTCGTTGGGGAAGTCGGTGACATACTTGCTGATATGACCGCTTTCCAAGGCTTCCAGCAGGTCATCGTCATTTACGAGCTGACCCCTAGAAAAGTTTAATAGACGAACGCCTTTCTTCATCTTGGATATGATGTCCTTGTTGATCATCCCTTTGGTCTTTTCCTGTAGGGGAACATGGATGGAAACATAATCCGATTCTGCCAAAAGTTCATCCAAGGTTTCTGCTCTATGGATGCCTCTGGATAATTTCCATGCAGATTGGACTGATATAAAGGGATCGTATCCCGTTACCTCCATACCTATGGCGTGAGCATCGTTGGCAACCATAACTCCGATAGCCCCAAGTCCAATGACACCAAGCTTCTTACCCTTTACCTCTGGACCGACAAAATTGGATTTACCCTTTTCCACCAGTGCAGCCACGCTGTCCCCACTGCCTTTAAGGGAATTAGCCCACTGTATTCCCTCCACTATCTTTCGAGAGGAAAGGAATAAGCCAGCCAGCACCAACTCCTTTACAGCATTGGCATTGGCACCGGGGGTGTTGAACACAACTATTCCCTTTTCAGTACATTTGTCTATGGGAATATTGTTTACACCGGCTCCTGCACGGGCGACAGCTAATAGGGAATCGGGCAGATCCATATCATGCATATTGTAGCTTCTAAGCAAAATTCCATGGGGATTTGATATGTCCGTTGACACTTCATATTGATCCGGTTTCAATAGATTTAATCCCTGCTGTGAAATATTGTTGAGTACCTTTATTCTATACATTTTGATCCTCTTTTCTAAAATTCAGTCATTTGTTGTTGAGTTCAAACCTCTTCATAAAGTCTGCCAAGGCTTTTACCCCTTCAATGGGCATGGCATTATAGATGCTTGCCCTAATGCCACCAGCTGATCTGTGACCTTTCAAAGTGACCATTCCTTCCTTTTCAGCCTCCTTTATGAACTTAGAAGTAAGCTCTTCATTTGGCAGTGTAAAGGTAACGTTCATCAAGGAACGGTCCTTGGGGTTGGCGGTACCTTTGTACATGGTGGAATTATCGATGCAGTCATATAGTATGTTGGCCTTTTCTATATTGATCTTTTCCATTTCAGCAACTCCGCCTAAATCCTTTAGCCATTCAAAGACCAGCTTAGCCATATATATACTGAAGGTGGTAGGGGTGTTATATAGGGAGTTTTGCTCAACATGTACTTTATAATCCAGCATTAAAGGAGTTATGTTCATGGCCTTGCCTACTAGATCTTCACGAACTATCACAATGGTTAGACCTGAAGGGGCCATATTCTTTTGGGCTCCTGCATAAATAAGGCCAAACTTGGATACATCAAAGACTTCTGAAAGAATATTTGAGGACATATCTGCTACCAGGGGAACATCTCCGGTGTCGGGCAGTTTTGTGAACCTGGTTCCGTAAATCGTGTTGTTGGTGGTTATGTGGAAGAAATCAGAATCAGGGCTAGGTTTCATGGAGTCAATGTCGGGAATATAGCTGAAGTTCTTGTCTGCTGAAGAAGCCACGACATTGACCTGACCATAACGCTTGGCTTCCTGTGCAGCTTTCTTGGCAAAGGAACCTGTAATGACATAATCCGCTTTCCTGTTATTGCTATAAAGGTTTAGGGGCACCATGGAAAACTGGGTAGTAGCTCCGCCCTGTAGGAACAATACCTTGTAGTTTTGGGGTATGGACATTAGGTCAATAAGAAGTTCCTGAGCGCTGTCTACGATGTCTTGAAATAGCTTGGAACGATGACTTAACTCCATAACCGACATACCAGTGCCCTGGTAATCAAGTAGCTCTTTTTGGGCTTTTTCCAATACTGGCAAAGGTAGCATGGAAGGCCCCGGTGAAAAATTATACACTCGGTTCATAAAGATCCTCCTCGTATGGTATCAATATTTTAAGAATGTACAGTAGTATAAGGTACATTCTCATATTCAAAATTAACTTATACTTATACCATCTTGGCCCGGTAAATATATGAGAATATTATACTATATATTTTAGCAATGTAAAACACTAACTTGTCAAATTTTAAAAAAATTGAGGAAGTTTATTGAAATTACATTGCCAAAAGATTTAGAGCGCTTTAATTCATTATTCTTTTTAACAAAAATTTGTGATATACTAGATGAAGGTTCTGGAAAGAACTATGTAGAGGAGGAATATGATGGATCAGAAAAAGTTTCCCTTTGGTTTATTCGCAGTATATGTATTATTGTATTCATGTATAGCTATATATGGGACTTATTTAAATCTTTATCTTTCGGAAATAGGATTTTCCAAGACCCAGATTGGGTCGGTGGTATCGGTATCCACAGCCTTTACACTGATTGCGCAATTGGTATGGGGATCTGTCAGCGACAGGGCATCAAACAAAAATAATATTATTAAACTCCTTTTCTTAGGAAGTTGCATCATCGCCCTATTGTTCTATACATCTCAAAGCTATGTCTTTATGCTGATGTTAATAGCTCTTTTCTCCAGCTTCTTCTATCCCGTTGGTGTATTACAGGACAGTGTAAGCTTGCAGATACTAGAAAAGAGCAAATGGGATTTTGGACATGTACGTATGGGAGGGACTTTAGGATACGCGATAGCTGTCTTGGTTGTTGGATATTTTCTAAAGGATGAGTATAGCCCAATATTCTTGCTGGTAAGCATAATGACGTTTCTATGCTTTGCAACCGTCTTAACCCTACCAAAGATCCAAGGCACCAGAAAAGGATCCCATAAAGCCTCCTTTAAGGAGATATTCGAAAACAAGGCTGTTGCCTGTTTTATCTTCTTTAATCTTATTCATTCTTTGGGATTTAGCTTCTATTATTCCTTCTATCCCATATATTTTACAACCATAGGAGGAGACAGTTTTCTCATTGGCCTTATGATGTTTTTAGGAGCTATGGCTGAAGTTCCCTTTT
>JAWLDD010000122.1:0-7237 GCA_041686815.1 Candidatus Atribacteria bacterium
AAGGAGATTACGAAACATGTGAAGGATTTAATGCATTGAACTGCGTAGAATGCGGCTCTTGCTCCTTTATCTGCCCTGCAAAGAGGCCTTTAGTACAATCCATAAGATTGGCCAAGAGGGAGATAATAGCACAAAGAAAGAACAGTGTTGCAAAATAAATAACATATATAGTTTAAACGTAAGAGGTTTGGAGGGAATCATATGAATCATACTTTAACTGTTTCCTCATCACCCCATATTAGGTCCAAGGAATCAGTGTCTCGAATAATGCTGGATGTTATACTGGCTTTGATTCCTGCTGCTATTGCAGCGGTGCTAAATTTTGGGTGGAGAGTGGTCTTGGTCATGGGTGTGTCTGTGCTAACGGCGGTTGCAACCGAAACCCTAATGCAGAAGATAATGAAAAAGCCCATTGCCATCAAGGATTTAAGCGCAGCAGTAACAGGAATTTTATTGGCATATAATATGCCACCTACCATCCCATTGTGGATAGTAGTAGTGGGAGCTGTTATAGCTATAGCTCTGGTTAAGCAGATATTTGGCGGATTGGGGCATAACTTTATGAACCCAGCACTAGCAGCTCGTGCTATTTTATTGGCAGCCTGGCCGGTAGAGATGACTACATGGGAATTACCAAATATGGATGCAGTCAGCAATGCTACTAGTGCTGCAACTAGTGGTGCAACTAGTACCGCAACTCCTTTAGCCATACTAAAAAGTGGTGATGGAGTATGGGCTGAGCTCCCACCTCTATGGGATGCAGTTATAGGTAGAATTGGAGGAAGCATAGGCGAAGTATCTGCTATAGCCTTATTACTGGGTGCAGCCTATCTTTTATTAAGAAAAGTAATAAATTGGAGAATACCTATAACATATATTTCAACGGTCGCATTATTGACATGGATATTCGGCAAAGATGGACTATTTACAGGTCAAGGAATATATCATGTCTTTGCTGGCGGATTGCTGCTTGGAGCATTCTTCATGGCTACTGATTATACTACATCGCCGGTTACTCCTAAAGGGCAGATTATAATGGGTATTGGATGTGGAGTTCTAACTACAGTAATTCGTTTGGTGGGAGGATATCCCGGTGGTGTATCCTATTCTATATTAATCATGAATATAGCAACACCACTTATTGATAGATATACCAGACCAAGAGTCACCGGGGAGGTGAAAGTCAATGTCTGATATTTTAAAAACTGGACTGAGGCTTTTTATAATCACCGTTATTGCAGCTGTATGTATGGGTATAACCAACTTAGCTACACAGGAACCCATAAGGATGCAGCAAATTAAGGCTATGAATGAAGCTAAGCGAGCGGTATTACCCCAAGCTGAAGAGTTCAGTGAAGTGAATATATTGGCTGATTCAGCTGAAAGCGATGGAGCAAAGATCCTAGAGATTAATGCAGGTAAATCAGGCAATGAAATAGTAGGCCATACATTTAAGATAAGTGCCAACGGCTACGGTGGTGATATAGAAATTATCGTAGGTATAAATGCTGAGGGTAAGATTGAAGCCGTTCAGATAGGAGCCCACGGAGAGACCCCGGGTTTAGGTGCCAAGGTTAAAGAAAAGTCATTCGTGGATCAGTATCATGGCAAAGAAGCAGCAAATCCTCTGTCAGTTACCAAAACTTCAGCAATGGAACATGAAATACAGGCCGTAACCGGAGCTACTGTTTCATCCAGTGCCGTAACTAATGGAGTCAATCTAGCCTCTGAGTATTATCGTGAAGTATTGAATGGTGGTGGTCAGCAATGAAGCTAATTAATATTATTAAAAATGGTATAATAAATGAAAATCCTACATTTAGGTTGGTTCTAGGTATGTGTCCTACCTTGGCTGTGACCACAGCAGCTGCTAATGGAGTGGGAATGGGACTGGCCACTGCATTTGTACTCATATGTTCAAACCTGGTAATATCCCTTATAAAGGACTTTATTTCTTCCCAGGTTAGAATTCCTGCTTTTATCGTAGTGGCTGCAACTTTTGTAACCATGGTTGGTATGCTAATGGAAGCTTTTGTTCCCGCACTATATGAGAGTTTGGGGCTCTTTATTCCTTTGATAGTTGTTAACTGTATTATCCTTGGCAGAGCCGAAGCCTTTGCTTCTAAGAACACTCCTGCAGCTGCAGTAGCTGATGGGCTGGGGATGGGGCTTGGGTTTACCCTTTCCCTTACCACATTGGGAATTATCAGAGAACTGCTGGGGGCAGGAACTGTGTTCGGGGTACAGGTAATGCCACAGTCCTTCAACCCGGCTGTCATCATGATCTTACCTCCTGGAGCCTTTATAACCCTTGGATTGCTTCTTGGACTGCTAAACAAATTGACAGCAAAAACCGCAAAAGCTGAGTAAAGGAGGATTAGACATGGATTATGTAGGAAAATTATTATTGATACTACTCAGTACTATATTGGTTAACAACTTTGTTTTGTCAAGGTTTTTAGGTATATGTCCTTTCCTTGGGGTATCCAAGAAGATATCTACCGCTATGGGCATGGGAGCTGCAGTTACCTTTGTTATGGCTTTAGCTTCCCTATTCACTTACATTGTTCAATATGCGATTCTGGAACCCCTTGGACTAGAATATTTGCAGACCATAGCCTTTATTTTGGTCATCGCTGCTTTAGTGCAGTTTGTAGAGATGGTTATTCAAAAGATGAGTCCTACATTGTATCAGGCTTTGGGTGTATATCTCCCTCTTATAACCACCAATTGCGCGGTTTTAGGAGTAGCTATTATAAACATTCAGGAAAAGTACGATCTGCTGCAGACTCTATTCAACGGAACCGGTGCAGCTCTTGGTTTTACCTTAGCTATTGTGTTGATGGCAGGGGTAAGGGAAAGATTGGAGCTTTCGGATATACCGGAACCATTAAAGGGCTTTCCCATAACACTAATTACCGCAGGGCTTATGTCGGTAGCATTTCTTGGTTTCCAAGGACTTATAAAGTAGGGGGGATATTATGCTGAATGATATATTGATGCCTATCCTTAGCTTGGGGGGCATGAGCTTGTTGTTTGGTGCAGGATTGGCATATGCATCACAAAAATTCGCTGTTGAAACCGATCCAAGAGAGGAAGAGGTACGAGAGGCTTTGCCCGGTGCTAATTGTGGTGCTTGCGGCTACCCTGGCTGTGACGGGCTTGCTGCTGCCATAGTAGCGGGCAATGCTGCTGTTACAAGCTGTCCTGTAGGGGGGTCAGAAGTGGCGAAGCGAATTGGAATGATTATGGGCATGGAAGCAGAGACAACCCAGCGTAAGATAGCCAAGGTTTTGTGTGCTGGGGATTGTAATAATGCAGCAGAGAAGTATCGCTATCAAGGAATTGAAGACTGTGTTGCTGCATCCATGCTGGCATACGGTTCAAAGGAATGTAGCTACGGATGTCTTGGTTTGGGAACCTGTGTCAGAGCATGTCCCTTTGATGCTATTCATATCAACGAAATGGGCATAGCCGAGGTGGACAGGGATAAATGCACTTCTTGTGAAAAATGCGTTGCAGCTTGCCCAAAACAATTAATAGAGATGATCCCCGAATCCAGTGAGGTTCAGGTTATGTGTAAGTCTGAGGATAAGGGTAAGTTTGTAAGAAAGGCATGCAAGGTTGGATGTATTGCCTGTAGAATATGCGAGAAAGCTTGTCAGTATGATGCTATAAAGGTAGAGAATAATATAGCACGTATTGATTATGATAAATGTGTTAACTGTATGGTATGTGCTGAAAAATGCCCTACCAAGGCTATATATGCCGACTTTGAAAAACAAAAGGTAGCATTGTAGGAATGAGGATATGACTATTATAGATACCTATCCTAGAGGAGAATATCATATCATTACGGAAAATGCATCACAGAGTATATGCGACCCCGGGGCTATCAATGAGCCCTGGGGTGTATTCTATCAGTCTGATGTATTGGATGGACTGCAAGGCTTGTTGGATATCTATAGGGGAAGAATTCAACTGATATATATCGATCCCCCTTTTATGACTGGTCAATTGTTTAGGTATCGGCAAAAGATAGGAGATAAGGGCTTTATAGAGCATGTAGCCTATAGTGATCAGTGGAAAAGAGGCAAAGAGGATTTTCTTTCATTTATGAAAGTGGTCTTTGAATATGTCTATGAGCTTCTAGCCCCTGATGGATCCTTCTATGTCCATGTAGACTATCGAACCAGCGCTTATCTGAGAGTGATGCTGGATCAGATCTTTGGTGAAGAGAACTTTCTCAATGAGATAATATGGCATTATCAAAGCGGAGGCAGAGCAAAGAGATACTTTAGTAGAAAACATGATAATATCCTTTTTTATCGTAAATCAGCTCAGCACTATTTCAATATTCAAGCAGTTGGGGTGGAGCGGGGGACCAGGAAAAGAAACAACATGAAGAAGGAGATGGATGAAGAAGGAAGGGTATTTTGGTCCATAAGATCTTCGGGTAAGATATATCGGTATTATGAAGATTCCAAGGTATATCCCAGTGATGTATGGACTGATATCTCTCATCTTCATCAGCGAGATCCAGAAAGAACAGGATATGATACTCAAAAGCCTGAGGCTCTGTTAGAAAGGATTATATTGTCCTCATCCCGTCCAGGAGATTATGTGGCTGATTTCTTCGCTGGCTCAGGTACTACCCTAGCAGTGGCTACAAAGCTTAACAGAAGATGGATAGGGATGGATTCGGGTGTCCATGCTTTGAATGTTTGCAGGAATAGATTATTGGCATTGGATGATGGCAAAGATTTTACCATATACTATGGAGCCTCTAAACCTTCTTCCCAGCCTAAAATAGTACTAGAGCATAAAAAGATCTCACAGTCTGACCAAATAATCAAGCTGCTGGACTATATACCTGCCCAGGATACCATGGATTTCATTAAAGACAAGGACTTAAAGGGGCTAAAGGGATTGGAATACATAAGTTATTGGGCTGTAGGATTTATCAAGGATGAGCTGTTTTATCCTGATAAATGGGTAAAAAGAGAGAATTGCCATTTGTTTATTGAAGACAGTCTAGAGCTTCATGGGTCAATTAACGAAGAGTTAGTAGTACACATAGTAGACATCTTGGGCAATCAATACTTCTTTAATATTAAATAATCGGAATCATATAGTTTCTGAACCAACTCAATTGCTATTTCAATGCAATATGCTATAAAAATAAAAAGGCGACCAGTGGTCGCCTAAATTAATGTCCAATATTATGGCAGTTCATTTCCTGCTGCTCTGTATATTTCGTACCATTCCTCACGTGTCAGATCTACATTGGATGCTTTGCAGATATCCTTAAGTCTAGCTGGATTGGTTGTACCCGCAATGGGTTGAATCTTGGCGGGGTGTCTCAAAATCCAAGCTATAGCAATTGCTGTATTGGGTACGCCTTTGTCCTGGGCGATTTGGTCGATCTTGCTGTTAAGCTCAGGGAACTTGTCGTTGTCTAGAAACACTCCTTCAAAGAATCCATATTGGAAGGGTGACCATGCTTGGATGGTTATGTCCTTTAGGCGGCAGTAATCCAGAACGCTGCCATCTCTGTTGATGGACGGATCTATTTCCATGTTGACGTTTAGTCCAGCATCTATCATCCCTGAATTGGTTATGCTAAGCTGGAGCTGATTAATGATGATCCTATGTTCTAGGTATCTGCTAAGCAACTCTATTTGCATGGGATTATGATTGCTAACACCAAAATATCTAACCTTACCTGAATCATAGAGCTTTGTAAATGCTTCGGCTACCTCTTCGGGTTCCACCAATGCATCGGGACGATGCAGCAGCAACACATCCACATAGTCTGTTTGAAGTCGCTTTAGGCTTCCATCGACGGAAGACAGGATATGCTCTTTAGAGAAATCGTAGAATCCTTTTCTAATGCCGCACTTAGTCTGCAGGATAAATTTTTCACGGATATTCGAATTCATACCAATAGCTTGGGCAAATTTTTCTTCAGACTTGCCTCCTCCATAGATATCAGCATGATCAAAGAAGTCTATCCCCTCTTCAAGAGCAGTATTGATAAGTGTAGCAGCTTCTTTGTCAGACATATTGGATATTCTCATACAACCCAGTGAAATCTCTGAAGCTGTAAAAGCCCCGTTGCCAACATTTATTCTTTTCATATCTGATCAAACCCCTTTCTTTTTTATACTAGATATGTACCAATTTTTTGTCCTAGTCAACCAACATAAGTTACTGGCTGGAAGAAGCCAATGGCTTGATGGATGATAGCCATTCTTCTATGGATATGGTTGATTGTAAAAAGTGATACTCAACAATCTTTTGTTGGTCTTGATCTAGTATATTGGACCAAATAATCCAATTGTTTTCCTCAGAAAAATAAAAATCCAGTTTGCTATCGTTATCAAATATGGCTTCAATATAGTGGCTACTATCGGATATAGGACTAAAGTTATCCTCGTCGCTAATAGTAATGCCTTTAGCTTTCATGATAATATTACGAAAGTCCTGTATGTAGGCCTTCTCATTTTCGTTTCCAGAGGTTATTGTGGCCATGGGAGACTTTAACCGATTTTGATCATCAAAGAAAGTAACCTTTAAAGTCACTATTTCACGGCCTTTTACAGGTTCATCAGAAAGTATCTTCTTCCCACTTACTCCAGAAGAGCAGCTAGAAGCCAGTACCGACGTTATGACAAATACAAAAAGCAAAGCTAGGATATATAGATTTAGTCTCTTCTTCAAATTTAATCCGCTCCCTAATATGTAATCCTTGTCCAAATCCATGATATTACCATTTTACCACAATCATGGCAAATATAAAGCTATTTTTGCAAAATAAGCTATCTCAAATTTAAAACATTCTAGATTGACCAATACCTTCATTTATAATGGTTTATAATTGGATTGTCAAGCATAAGAATTATATAACTAAGGGTTTGTTTGGCAGCTGTATATGCTGTTCAAAGGAGGCGCGTTGCTTGATTACACTGATTGCACTATTTGCCATGATATGCTGGGGAATAGCACCTATATTCGGCAAGTTAGGTTTAGTGGATATAGACCCATTGGTGGGTCTTGCATATAGAACCTACTTATCTACCGCCCTTTTAACCGGGTGGGTGATTCGTAGCAATACCTTTTCCAAAATGCAAGGTGTCCCGTTAATGACCATAATTTTCTTAGGAATAGAAGGGTTGTTGGCTACCTTGGTAGGTGACCTGGCATATTATACGGCTATAAAACATGGTCAAGTATC
>JAWLDD010000123.1:0-7226 GCA_041686815.1 Candidatus Atribacteria bacterium
CATTTCATCCATAAGAGCTATCGTCTCCCTATGAGGGTGTCCATACTTGTTGTCTTTACCCAATGTAATGATTGCGTAATCAGGATCAACAGCCTCTATATATTTGGCAGTACTGGAGGTAGAGGATCCATGGTGGCCCAGTTTTATAACGTCAGCTTTGATGTCAGTGTAGCTTGCCAGAATATCCTGTTCTGACTTTTTCTCTGCATCTCCTTGAAATAAAAATACGGTTTCTCCATAAGTCAGCTTGATTACAATGGAATAATCGTTCAAATTATCCGATTTCATGTCGCTATCCGGAGCTAATATCTCTGCTTCTACACCTTCTATGGGTATGTTCATTCCCGCTACGGCTGCCTTAATAGTAAGCCCCTTCCTGTCTATAGCTTCCAATACATCCAAATAGGTGTTAGTGGTGTGAGCAACTTTGGGCATATAAATAGCGCCTATATCAAATTCGTCGATCACCTGATCCATTCCACCAATGTGATCTGCATGGGGATGGGTTGCCACCAAAAAGTCTATTCTAGTAACATCCTGTGCTTTTAAATAATCAACTACTACTTGCCCCTTGTTGTTATCCCCCGCATCAATAAGCATATTCTGTTGGGAGGGAAGCTGAATAAGTATTGAATCCCCCTGTCCTACATCGATGAAATGGACTGATATATTCTCCTGAAAAACAGCAGGTTGCTCATCATGCCCTACATTTTCATTCCATTGATTTTGCTGGTCTAAATATGAACATGAGGTCAAAACTACCAAAACCAAAAGCAACAAAGATATTGCTCTCTGGCACAAGTCCATCTTTCTATCTTTCATGATATTACCCTTTCTTTAAAATGAATCTGTCATGTGGGTAGCATGACCTTTGAAAATTATCTTCAAATCCTCTAATAAATCGGGGCTATTTGATGTTATCTTTCCTAGCCCAATAGCATCTTCCATGCTTATATACCCTGATATTACCTGAGAGAAGGTTTGGATATTGCATTCTATGTCTGCAGCAGCATTTCCCAGTTTTTCTACTAAGCCTGTTCCTTCTCCAACAACAACTTTGAAGCTTTGGCTGTTCCAATTAGCCCATCTGTCTTCTACCTTGATGGTAAAGGAGCCCTTGAACATCAATGGATATGAATAAGCTTCCAATGCCTTTGCTACGTCTACAACTCTGAGCATCATACCGGTTTCTATCTTTTGTTCTATCCTGGGATTATCCAATAACAGCACCGTGTTATCATCCTGGGGAGCCCACCAAATGACTTGCTCCACTTGAGCGCTGTGATAGTATGCAAAGCGCAAAAGTTCCAGTTTGGTTTCCAGGGAATCATATACCATCTCCTGAATATAGAATTTCCTATCCCTGACAGAAAAAAGTATATATCCATCCAAACCATTTACTTGTCGGCTATAACCGTACCCATAATTACGGTTTTCTCCCAGTCCTTTCAGCTTTGATTCCCAATGTTTTTCATCTCTTCGTACTGCACCGTTATACCTAGAATAAAAGTTCTCGTATAGCTTTCTGATGCTGTTGATATCCTTTAGAGTCAATGGGCGAAACTCGCCTTTGCCTGTACCCATGGCTTTCAATTGGTCTATGGGAATACTGTATTTCTTGGTATGGAAAGCCAGCTCCCAGCCGTATTTTCTATAGAAGGAATATGAAAAGGGGGCTAGCGCAGAAAACATATATCCCCTGTCCTTCATAACTTCTAGAGACTTTATTAGCAAACTGGAAGCACAATGGCAATGCCTATACTCTGGCAGCGTTGATACCACTCCGATTCCCCCCATGGCTACTGCCTTCCCATGATAATACATTTCAAAGGGAAAAATATTTAAAAGGCCTGCCAATGTATCTTCATCGAAACAGCCAAGACAATTCTCGGGTGTAAAGGAATCATTGACAAATCTTTCGCCGAGATCCGATGGATATTCAAAACAATATGATAAAACATGTTTTACTGATTCTGTGTATTTATCGGTTACAAAGTCTATCTTCATCTTCTAAACCCCCAGCAAATCTATAAACTGAATATCAAATAATATAACAAAAACATTAAAGGGTAGAGTATATCTACCCCATTATACATTACATTATTTATTATACATATACTACATCATATATTCTACAAAAACCGGCAAATCCCTTTTATTTCAAATACATCCATTGTCTAATGCTCTACTTTGCCGTATTTTCCGCCTCCTCCATGAGCGATTGAGAGAGTGCCTTGCCTGGCTTCTACAATCATATTTGTTATATCTTCGGATACAACTTCTCTTATCTCATCAGGCGAGACCCTGTGAAGGATGTTCATCTCATTACCAAAAGCCTCGATGAGTTTGTCTATAGTCTTTGGTCCCACCCCTGGAATAAACTGTAGAGGCACCTGATAGTGGTACGTAGGACGATGGTTATCCGGACTCTTCTCCCGGTCTCGAATTGTTACCAACCTATCCAAAACCCCCATTACAATTCTATGCTTTGGATCATTTGGGCATTCCAGCACCGGAGGAGGTAGCTCGGTGATTTCTTCACATTTTAGGCAAAAGGTTCTGTGATATTTGCCCAGCTTAGGATTCAGGCCATAGTTGGCCACTATTCTTCGTCCTTCTTGGTTTTTTAATGCTTTAACAACCTCATTAAAACTTAACTCCTCCAACAACATTATATTATATTCTCTACCCATACGCCCTAGGGAATGAGCATCGGAATTGCTTGTAAAGGTTTTGGTATCCAATTCTGACACTTGGTTGGCCATGTCCGTGTCGGCACTTAGCCCCAATTCGATGGAGGGAATCTTTTCAAGGGCTGAAGGGTTAAAGATATCCGCTAATCGATCAGCACAGTTACCATAGAATCCCTTATAAGGGGTAAAGACATGAGCTGGTATAAGGATACCGTCCAGAGAATCCACAATGTCAAATTGCTCCTGGCCCGATAACCTGCTGACGGTAGCATTGTATTCCAGATTTGTCATGTGCTTATCCATGATACGGGAAAATTCTTTGACCTGGGATAAGCTTGGGAAGAACATCAAGGAATGAGCGCTGCATCCATGTTTCTCTCTGGTTTCAATTTCCGATCCCAACAAAATAACTAGATCATCGCTATAGACCATACCGCCTCCCGGAATCTCATCCAACTCTCCTGCATGAAGCAATTCCTCAATGTCCTTAATAATCCAAGGCGATACACAATCAACGACGCCAATTACCTGAATGCCCTTTCTATGATGAGCTTCATAAGCAATATTGCTAAAGGTTAATTTATTGGACGTACCTCGCTTAGTAATCTTTCCCAATGAAGATCTACCTATATGAACATGAAGGTCAACAAAATACTCCTGCATCTGTCTGCTCCTTTTGCCATCTATTCATAAGTACCCATCCTCATCATGGCGCGTTTTATCTGAACGTAGAATATCTTTCACGCCCTTAGCTATTATTATTTGACATATGAATTTTAAAATACAAGAATTCCTCTACTTCCTCCTTAGACGGTAAAGCAGGTATTGCTCCTTTCTTGGTCACACATAGAGCTCCTACAGCATTTGCAAATTTTATTATGTCTTCTAACCTCTCCTTCTCCAATTCATCCAATGATCTTTCCATGGCACATATGTGATATAGACAAGCGCCCAGGAAAGCATCCCCGGCACCTGTTGTATCTATGGCATTTACATTAAATCCTTTTACTTGGCCTGTGCCTCCGGGATATCTATAATAGCATCCCTCAGCGCCCAAAGTGACCAGAATCAGAGTTATACCCATATCTGCTAGAACCTTGGTCCCTTTATCGAAATCGGATTCTCCTGTCAAAAACTCTAGTTCCACTTCAGAGATCTTTAGTATGTCTGCATAGGATAAGCCTAAAGCCATCCCTTCTTTTGCTTCACTATCGTTCTTCCATAAAGGAGGCCTCCAATTTGGGTCATAGGATATGACCTTGCCTTTATCCTTGGCATAGCCAACAGCCTTTAAAGTGGCAGTCCTTGCCGGTTCATTGGTCATGGATAGGGAACCAAAGTGGAATACCTTGGAACCATCTATAAGACTATAATCTATCTCGTCATCTCTTAGAAGGATATCAGCTCCGGGCTTACGGTAAAAGCTAAAGCTGCGTTCACCCTTTTCATCAAGATGGACAAAAGCCAAGGTGGTATTTGCTTCATCGGAAAAAACTAGACCTTGAGTATTTACTCCATTATCAGTTAATACATCATTTAGAAAGTGCCCGAATTGATCATTGCCTACCTTTCCTATAAACCCACTCTTACCACCTAATTTAGCAATTGTAGCCAGGACATTGGCAGGCGCACCTCCAGGGTTTCTCTCAAATAGAACATTCCCCTGGTTGGATAATCCTCCAGGAGTAAAGTCTATCAACAGCTCTCCTAAGGCTACTACATCCATAATATTAACCTCCATGAAACTACTTCTTTAATGGAAGCCACTCGAGTACCCTTTGGATCTTTTTATCCCAATAGCCCCACTCATGGGTCCCTGGCTCATCCTCATAGGTTAGATCAAGTCCTAGCTCCATAGCTCTATCCCTAAAGGTAATATTATCCTGATAAAGAAAATCTTCTGTACCGCAGCACTGGTAAAGCATGGGTTTATAGCCATCGGATTTTGCTACCTTTTCCGCCAGGTATAGCAAATCGTTATGGCTTCCTCTTACCTTGTCTAAATCCCCAAATACAATCTCCCAGGCTTCTTTGGCATCGGTATTTTCAACTAGATTTGCAATATCCAATGCTCCAGATAGGCTAGCCCCTGCGATAAACTTATCTGGACATCTAAGAGCTAATTTAAAGGCACCATAACCACCCATGGATAAGCCAGCCACAAAGTTGTCTTCCCTGGCTTCTGATAGTGGGAAAAACGACCGTGCAATGGCAGGTAATTCCTCACTTATAAAAGTCCAATATCTGCCACCCTTGTCCATGTCAGTATAAAAGCTTCGATGTACAGCAGGCATCACCACCGCTAGCCCTAAGGTTGCGACATAACGCTCGATGGAGGTTCGTCTCCCCCATATGGTATGATCATCGGATAATCCATGGAGTAGGTATAGGACTGGATGCTTACCAGATGATCCACTGCTTGCCATACCTATTTGACCCGATACTGGCTGGGGTAATATTACATTCATAGATGTGGATAACCCCAATACCTCTGAAAAGAAATCGCATTGAATAAAAGCCATTATTATTTCCCCTTTCTTATTAGATAACTGTTATTTTACAGCTCATATAAAATATCTACAAAACTTTGAGCTACAATATTCTACATACGCTTAATTTGTCAGCACACATTTTAGCTCGTGAAAAATCTACACTTTGCTTTTATAATAGCGAATGGATTGATGAGCAAGGATACAGGTACCTGTCCATGCTGCTCCCCCAACAAATCCTCCCAAAACATCGCTGGCAAAATGCACCCCTAAATATATACGGCTTACTCCTATGGCAAGGGCCAGGATTATAAGCAGGGTCATCAATAAAGATCGGTTCTTTTTATCCCCCACATTGAGATAGACAATATATGCAATAAAGCCATAAAAAGCAAACCCAATCATGGAATGTCCGCTTGGAAAACTATAG
Organism: Candidatus Atribacteria bacterium; assembly: GCA_041686815.1. GTDB lineage: Bacteria > Bacillota > Clostridia > Caldicoprobacterales > UBA3941 > JAWLDD01. The sequence continues at coordinate 5,613 of JAWLDD010000123.1, forward strand.
CCAGTAGCCTTTGTTAGATGCTCCAGCATAGGACGCTGCCTCTGATATACACTCTTTAGCAGAGCATTCAATAACCAAGCCCCTAACAAATTAAATCCAACAAATAGTGAGTCCCAAAAATGTTTTCTTATCCTGCCCAAGATATAAAAAATAACAAGACATAAGCTTATAAGAAATACCGCACCGCCCAGAAAAGAAATAAATACCATAGCTTTGGTCATGCAGGGATTTTGGTAGTTGGAGATAAAGCTATAGACAGCATCATCCAGCCTATCCATCTCTTTGTCAGCTACACTTGAAGCTATCCATCCAAAGACTATTATTAGCAGTACTGTAAGAATAGCTCCAATTATTAGAGTACGCTGAAATTGCTTTAATCGTCTTTGGTCCTTTGTGTTTTGGCCTTTTATTTTTCCTCACCCTAACCGCTCATAATATGTAAAGCCCCAATCCTTTGTGCTAGTTGATATTATCTCCATAATGGATCCATAATGGATAAAATATGAGACGGCCTAGAAGCCGCCCCACAATAGCACAATGGGTTGCTGCTATATTGAGTATACCATACAGCAGAAATCCATGTAAATCATAGTTATCATATTTGATATTTTTTATATCTTTCAGATATCGAATTGGAAGCTCTATCAAATATAGTATTGAGCTTGGGCCTTCCACATCTCCCTGTATTTTTTACTGTTGTCAACGAGCTCATCATGGCTACCGTATTCAACTATTTCTCCCTTGTCAAATACGGCTATCTTATCACAAAAACGGCAACTGGAAAGCCTATGGGATATATAGATGGCAGTATTTCCAGATACCAGATCATTAAGCCTTGAGTAGATCTCGTATTCAGCGTATGGGTCAAGGGCAGCGGTAGGTTCATCTAGGACTATTATAGGAGCATCTTTATGTATAGCTCTTGCTATAGCTAATTTCTGTCCCTCTCCGCCGGACAGTTCAACGCCCTTCTCATCAAAATTCTTATAGATGGAGGTATTTATTCCTTTTTCCAAGGCCTGAACTTTATCATACAACCCTGCTTTTCTTAGAGCATCTTCAATCTTCTCATCACTTGCTCCATTAGCACTGTCAAAGGCAATGTTCTCTTTAACAGTAAAGGAAAACAGCTTAAAATCCTGAAAGACTACTGCTAGGAGCTTCATGTATTCATCATAATCGAACTCCCTTATATCTATACCATTGATTAGTATTTGACCTTTTTCTGGTTCATATAGTCTGCATAGCAGCTTTACAAAGGTAGTTTTCCCCGCACCGTTTTGGCCCACTATGGACAGCTTCTCGCCTTTGTCTATCTTTATAGATACATTTTTCAAAACATAATCTTGGGACCTAGGATACCGAAAATAAACATTCTTAAATTCTATGGAAATCTCATTGAGGTCCTTAACTGCTCTATTACCATCTCTGTAACGAGAAGGTATTTGTTCAAACTGTATATAGAGATCTAGATATCTGCACATTTGCCTAAATTCCACAAAGGTAGTTAAAAAGGAAGACAAGCTGTTGGAAAAATTATAGGTAGCGTTTACATACATGGTGAAATCACCTATACCAATGGTTCTCATCAATACCTTGTATACCATATAGCCG
>JAWLDD010000124.1:0-7133 GCA_041686815.1 Candidatus Atribacteria bacterium
ATTATTCATAGACCTAAAATTTTAATACTTGATGAGCCTACAAATGGATTAGATCCTGCAGGTATTGTTGAAATTCGTATGTTGCTCATGGATTTAGTAGAAAACTTGGGTGTAACAGTATTTGTATCTAGTCATAAACTGGAGGAAATCTCAAAAATAGCTACAAATATAGCTATAATACATTCTGGAAAATTGATTAAGAATATAAATACAAAACAGCTTGAAAGCCAGTTAAAAAAATCCTTATTATTAGATGGTAAAAATAAAAAGACTATGAAATCCATTCTTTCCGAAGCGGGATACAAAGTACATACAGAAGACAGAAGCTCAACTCCTTTGCAAATTCATGATGAACATGCTGTAAATAATCCGGATATAATTGCTACATTACTTGTAAATGCAGGTCACCCTCCAACATTATTAAAAGTTGAGAAGGAAGATTTGGAACAGTATTTTCTAAGAATCATAAATGAGATTGAAGGAGAATTAAAATGAGAAAACTGTGGACCTGTGTTTTAATAGAAGGGAAAAAACTTTTTCGTTCCAAAGTGCCTTTAATAACTTTGCTTGCACTTATGTTAGTACCGTTTGTCGGAGGATTTTTCATGTTTGTTATGAAAGACCCTGGCTTAGCACAAAACCTGGGATTAATTTCTACAAAAGCGCATATTGTTGGAACAGCTGATTGGCCTTCTTATTTTAGTCTTCTTGCACAAGCCATTGCTATTGGTGGACTTATAGTATTTGGTTTTGTTACAAGTTGGGTATTTGGTAGAGAATATTCGGATAGGACGATTAATGATCTAATAGCATTACCCATATCACGAAATATTATCGTACTTTCGAAATTCATTATAATAGCTTTATGGAGTTTAGTTCTTTCCATATTTGTATTTGCTCTAGGATTGGCCGTTGGTAAAGCAGTTGATATGCCGGGATGGTCATTATATACATTGATAGAAGGTGTTTCAGTTTTTGCCATTTGCTCCATACTAACCATACTACTCATTCCACCAGTGGCTTTACTTGCAAGCGCTGGGCGTGGATATATTTCTCCTCTTGGATTTGTGGTTTTTACCATTGTGTTAGCACAAATTGTTGCAGCAGCAGGCTATGGGCATTTATTTCCATGGTCTGTTCCTGCCATGATAAGTGGTATAACCGGAGATGATAATGTTATAATTAAAGGAGTTAGTATTGTAATTGTATTGTTAACAAATATTTTTGGAATAGTAGGTACTGTACTTTGGTGGAGATATGTTGATCAAAGTTGACATTTGAAAAGTTATATCGTCAGTTAACAAATAATAAGTATCCAGAAAGAAGAGGATCGCATTATGGACCACAAGATTCAAACCACGAAGGTACAATAATTCATCGACATAACCAATAAGCTTGCCGATGAGGTCAAAAACAGCGATGTACGGGATGGTATCGCAGTTATATATGTGCCCCATACAACATGATATATCTTCGGACAAGGGTTCGATTCCCTTGCCTCCACCAAATAAAAAAGGACTGATAATCGATAGTAATCGATCATCAGTCCTTCTAGCTATTAGACCTACCATGTGATTTCATCCGGATTAGCAGAGTAGCCAACGCAGCCTTTCAGGTTGGCAATCAGCTCTACATCCGTTTCCTCAAGCTCAAAATCAAATACATCAGCATTCTCTCTGATCCTAGAAGGTGTAACAGATTTTGGCAGTGGCAAGTATCCTCTTTGCAAGCTCCAACGAATTGCAATCTGTGCGATGGTTTTACCGTATTTCTCAGCCAGGGCTTTCATTTCAGGTACTTCAAATATCTTTCCAACACCTAAGGGGCTGTAGGCCTCTAGCAGAATGTTATGGGAGCGGCAGTAATCAACCACTTCATCCTGGGTATCGCCTGGGCAAAGACGTATTTGATTTACCATGGGAGGGGTGGTGGCAGTCTTCATTAATTCTTCGATATGGTGAGGGTGGAAATTGCTGATTCCGATAGCCCGAATGCGTTTGGCCTTATATAATTCCTCGAAAGCCTTCCATGTACCCGCATTCGCCTCTTGCCAGTTATCACGGAATGCGATGGGGTTGGGCCAATGAATCAGATAAAGATCGAGGTAATCCATATCCAGCCTTTTCATTGTTCCTTCAAAAGCAGCCATTGTCCTTTCATAACCATGGTCGTTATTTGCGAGTTTGGACGTGATGAATATTTCTTCGCGCTTTATGCCGCTTTTCTTTACAGCTATACCAACACTTTCCTCGTTTCCATAACCTTGTGCCGTGTCGATATGACGGTATCCAGCCTCAAGGGCACTTAGAACGGCTGAGACAGCTACATCTCCATTTGGGGTTTGCCATGTACCAAAGCCTATGCAAGGGATTTCTACCCCATTAGACAGAATGTAAGTATCAGTTAATGATTTCATTGTAATACCTCCTTAAAATAGATTGTTTTTACATGCTTAAAATAGTACCATGATTTAATTATAAACCTTAATGTTAACATTAAACCAAGAGAAGGTTATATTCTCTTTCCTTATAATCATCTATGGCATCTATGAATACCTTATTGCTTCTTCCAGCGCATTGGTACTATCCTTAATATTGACGAAGTAGTCATGAGTTACCTATTCATAGATTGCTTTTTCTCCTTCAAATCGTACTTCAGTATAGTAAACCTCTGAGAACAGTATATCATAATTCAAGTTTCCTGATTACATCTCGATACTGGATAAATAATATCTTCCTCCTAAGGCTATTAGAGCCAGCTTGCTTACATAAATTATATTAGCATTTTAATCTAACGAGCTTTTTAATCGTGTTTGCTTAATGATGTACACACAAATAGATATATAGATATTGTTAATTCTATAATGATCTACATCGTTAAATAGTCACATATACCCCTTTAAATCATATACTGTTAATGCAAGTATATATAATATTATATCTTGCAATATATCTGAACAGGAGGCAAATAGAATGTTAAGCTTTAAGAATTTAACGCCGACAAATGGATTTGGCACCAATAACCTTAACAATGCAAGACAAAACAACTATGCATGGTCCATGAGTGATCTAGGGGATTATATTTATGTTGGTACCGGTAGGAATATACCACTTAATATAATCAGCGCTATCGTATCAAGTGCCCAACTTCCAGCACTCATAAAGCCAGATCCAATAGATAATCTAGCGGAAATTTGGAGATATAGAAAGGATGGATCCCTTCCTTGGGAAAGAGTCTATAAAGCTCCACAAGGTTCTGGCATTATAGGTTTTAGGTTTATGATTACTCATAGGCCATTTGGGGGCAACCCTTGCCTTTATGCCTGCACAGTGGGGCCAAGACCTCAGATATTAAAGTCTACCAATGGTGTAAATTGGTTCATGTTACCTGATACAGTTCTGCAGGGAACTTCATCAAGGGCCATGGTAACTCACAAAGGAAAAATATATATATCTACCATAAGAGAGCAAGATCAAGCTGCTGGAGCACTGCTATATAGTAGCATAGACCCAGAGTTCTATCCATGGGAAAGCCTTATAGATCCAAATGCACCTGGTTTTGATCCTACCAAAAATCCAACAGGTCCTATATGGAATATGGAGGTTTTTAATAACAGGATATATGTGACAGTAAGTAGTCCAAATGGAGCTCAAGTATGGAGAACAAATGGCCCTGAACCTAGGCTAAATGACTGGACTCTTATCGTTGATAGAGGATTTGGAGATCCTGCAAATACTATTACTCTTGCTATTGGTGTATTTAAAGATCATCTTTATGTAAGTGGTACCAAGGATTTACCATTATCCTGGCTTATACCAAGAGGATGCGATATCATAAGAATAAACAAGTATGATGAATGGGAGTTGGTAGTAGGCGGAAATCCATTCTGGCCTGTGCGAAAGAGTGCTTCTGGTCTCGGCTCAGGCTTTAATAATCCATTCAATGTCTATGCATGGCAGATACGTGAGTACAAGGGTAAGCTGGTTATAACTACTTTCGATGATTCCAGTAATATGCAATTAATACTAGATACCCTTTTAACAAACAGAACTGCATTAGAAGAGCGGATAGGAGCGACAGTAACTAATATATTAATAGGGATTTATAGGAGTGTTGTTGAAATACTAAATGCAGTTAGGTATCCAATCGGGTTTGATATGTATACGTCAACGGATGGTATTCATTTTAGCTCTGTATTCCTGAATGGACTGAAGAATAGAAACAATTATGGTGGCAGAATATTATATGAAGACTCACGTAAAGATCTGTATCTAGGAACTGCCAATCCATTTGAAGGCTGCGAAGTCTGGAAAGCAAGACATGGGGACTGGCATGCAACACCCTGTGATGATGATCACTATAAAAGCCTATGGGATATTAGAAGGATAATAAGCGAGAACTTTGATATCTTAAATGAAAACATGGCTACTGTTCTTGATTTTATACCAAAGGGATATTAAAAAAATTTTAGCTAACCTAAAAGTTTTAGATAAAATATCTTGATATTCTACAAGGCGCTGTTATCCCATGCCTTAAAGGAAGTAAGTGAGGGATAAACAGTGCCTTTACTATTCTGTTTGCATTCCATTTATAGTTAGTTATATAGAGATGCGTTCCTCAGAATGAAGAAATTTGATTCGGATGCTCCTGCATCTATTCTTTACAGTTGTGAAATGGCATAATGTTGTCCAAGAGCCTGTTCCAGTTTACCACTCACTGAAGACCTGTACCCTGCGTCTAATATCATCATAGCGTTCAGATTGTTCTCCATATCTAGTGTTGGATGTAGGGGTGTACCATTTTCAAGGTGACTGATGAATTCTTTGGCGATATTATTACGGTCTTCAGGAAGAGGTTCCGCTTGATAGACAGCGGATGGCGTCGTAGAATGTCTCTTATCATAAATTCTAACCTCATTGCCATCTGTTACTAAGGTACCTTTAAGTCCAAAGACGATAGGTCCTGAAGGAGTCCCTCTGTTTACAGTAGTCCAGCTGCCTTCAATAATAGCAATAGCGTCATCGAATCTTGCAGTAATAGTACCATAGTCTTCCGCATCGCCATAAGGACTGTCAAAGTTTGCTCGAAGGCCATAAGCAGATCTTACAGGAGTGCCGATAAACCAGCTGGCTAAACAGGAACCATAACAGCAGTAGTCCCAAAAGGCCCCTCCACCAGATTTGGCATTGTACCACCATTCGGAACCTTTTTCCTGGTCTGTCAGATTTTCTCCATAGGAGAAGGGCCCCTGAGAATCACTGTTCCGGTAAGTAAACTTAAAAACTTTTCCTACAATTCCTTCGCTGGTCAGTTGATGTGCTAGTCTTATTCCGGGGCTCCACGTAGAAGGCCAGTTGACTGCAAGCACAGCATTACCTTTTTTAGCAGCATATACCATCTGAAGTGCATCTGTCATAGTAGTAGCCATGGGTTTCTCCACCACCACATGGATACCTCTTGATAAAATATCAGAGACCACTTTTCCGTGAAATGCGTTTTCACAGCATACAATAGCAATATCCAGAGGACATTCGTCTAAAAGCTTGTTATAATCCTCATAAAGGGCGGTTATACCAGTCATGTCCATCACGGATTTAATGTTGAAAGCTCTGGTGGATGGTTTGTCACTGATGGATGGGATTAATGGCTTAACGTCCGAGCAAGCAACCCATTCTATTTTATTCCCCAGACTTAGAAAATCCTTAACAAGTGATGTGACATGCATATGAGCAAAGCCAATTACACCAACACGGTACTTTTTCATTTAAAAAACTCCTTCCTAATATTTTTAAAGGGTTTAAACTTAAGTCAATTGTAGTATGGATGGTAACAAGTGTCAATCAAATTGGCAGTTGGCTTGTTTATCATAAGTATTGTATTATATAATAGAATGGAAATATGAGGATTTGAAAAAAGTAAAGATTAGATCTCTTTTAGAATGCTTTTATAGGGAAGATGAGAATGGTTTATTTAAGTATTTTTACATTTCCGAATGATGATATGGAATTTGACTTATTCATGAAGATAAAAAGAAAATGCTACGATTCCTTTTATCCATTTAAGATATTATCTAGGCATGGATTTGAAAGAATAGATTTTGAGCCAATAACAATCTTATATGGAGGAAATGGCTCAGGGAAATCAACGGCATTAAATGTTATAGCAGAAAAGATAAGAATTCAACGTGATTCCATCTATAATAAATCTAATTTCTTTGGTGATTATGTAGACATGTGTCAGGTGCAACTTGAGACAGATATCCCCCAAAATAGCAGGATTATTACCAGTGACGATGTATTTGATTACATGTTGAATATTCGCTACCTCAACGAAGGAATTGACCAAAAGCGGGAAGAGCTTTTTGACGAATACTTGGAGCTAAAGTACTCCCATTTCAAAGTTAGGTCTATAGCAGATTATGAACAACTTAAGAAAGTAAATGCTGCTAGGAGTAAAACCCAATCACGTTATGTAAGACATTCATTGATGGATAACGTACGGGAGTATTCAAATGGTGAAAGTGCATTTATATATTTTACAGAAAAAATACAAGAAAATGGCCTTTATTTGTTGGATGAACCTGAAAACAGTCTTTCTCCAAAATTACAGATAGAGTTGATGAAATTTATTGAGGATTCTGCACGCTTTTTTAACTGCCAATTTGTTATTTCAACACACTCTCCATTCTTGTTAGCTATGAATGGAGCAAAAGTATATGATCTTGATGAAAATCCCGTGGATGTGAAAAGGTGGACTGAATTAGAAAATGTACGTATGTTTTATGATTTCTTCAAGCAACATGAGAGGGAATTCTAAACATCATCCAGATTTATAGAATTATTTGGAGGTGGCGATATGGGCATAGAATTTACTCAAAGCCAATGGGATAAGGTCAAAGAAAATTATAGGCTATGGTGGGAGGGTAAACTTGACAGGCCTATCATATCCGTTGTTCTAAAGGGAAAAGATCCAGGGAGAACAGAACCAAGTATCCCACTGCTTTCACAGGCAACATGCACCGATTTATCTATTCCAGCTAGTGAAATAATAGATAGGATCGATTATGAACTGTCACAAAATCTGTATTTGGGGGATAGCTTTCCTTATTTTAACATGGATTGTTTTGGCCCAGG
>JAWLDD010000125.1:0-5852 GCA_041686815.1 Candidatus Atribacteria bacterium
CGTTAAATCTCCGATTCGGTTTTTCTTATATTATAGAATAAAATAATCATTTTGCTAGGCAAAATCAACTAACCGTAGGGAAAAAAACCACACCCATACATTCCATACATTTCTTCATAGTCTTGCTCTGTTAGTGCAATAGAGTGGTTTTTATCAGGATCTACTTTTTTTTAGATTCACTTTCATTGGCTTCTAGATTTTTCAGTAAGTCTTTTACATTATCTACTGGATAATCACCCCCACGCAGTTGATCCAATTTTTCTCTCATCTTTGCGGTAGCTTGTTTGATACTATATTTTGTTTTACGACTGAAAAACAAAGTTTCTACTTCTTTCTTTTTATATGTCGTAGTTGTAGTGGTAGTATTTCTGGCTGAGCTTCCACCAGTACTAGCAGTACTTGATGTGGTTGTCCGGCTCTTTTTCAGATCATTGGGAACATCATAATATTTAGATGTATCAATAAGCCCGCCTTCGAGCACTTTGTTATCATTTTCCAGGGCCTCATGAATCTCTGTTAATCTTGCGGTCATTATTGACTGACTCAGACCATGGGAAGATCTTTCTCGGTGACCAGATTTTACTTCTATATTGGTGATATCCCAATGATCCAAGCTAAGCACTTCTATATGAGTTCCCCTGATCAGCCATAGGTACATATCTACGGTATTATTTTCGGTTAGTGGCTTAATACCGAGAAATAAACCTTTTAAGCTATGAGTCGTATCTCGCCTCATATTAGCGGTCACTACAACATATTTAATATTCTTGAGATCCTCTTTGAACTCTGTTTTGGCAGCCATCTTTTCTCCTCGCAAATATGATTAGTCTATTATGGACTTTTCCGATTGGGGTCATACCCACTCTTAGGTTATTTCGGATGTTCACTTTATTTGTCTTTCTCACTAATCCGTATACAAAAGGTGTCTCTGCACTGGCTATTCCTCTCTCCAGTAATCTTTTACCAATTCCTTGACCTCTGTATGCCGGATCTACAGCCAAGTGTTTTAATTCAGTTGTATCTGATCTTACTAATTCCAGCCCTATTGTGCCTATTACTTTTTGTCTGTCCATTTCCACAAGATAAGTAGTTCTTGATCTTAAAATATGATGGACAGCGAGAGAGTATCTCAACTGTCCACCATAATTTATAAGAGAGGCTATTTGGCTCGCAAGTATTTGCGGTCCAATAGTCAATAAGAATTTACTCAATTAGCCGCGACCCATTGCAATATCAAGAACTCGTCTGGCCTCTTCTGGAGTTTGGACAGCGTTCATCAATTGGGCTAGAGCTGCATCATTAATAATACCTGCTCCGCCTACATTTTCTTGGACAGGTGCTTCAGCATCGGGCTGTTCATTCTGGTTACGATTGACCGCATTTTGAACAGCTCGTCCGGCACGTTGGGCTACATTTCCACGTTCTAGTTCTTGGATCTTTGCTGTGAATGATTCAACATATTTATCGAAAGCTGTACGTTGAAGACCAGGACCACTATTGATTTCGATGACCATAGGAGATCCATCAGATTTCTTTGCACAGTCCACAGCACCAAAATCCAGCCCCATTTTTTCCACTGCTTTGATAGCCACGTCTCGGAGAGCTTTAATAACACTATTAGGTGCTACGCTGGAGAACTTCCAACCACGACGATTGCTTCGAACAATACGATCTGGAAGAACGGCTTCTTTCACCAGGCGAGTGAGAACATAGTTCACCGTATCATTATCCAGGTTCACATTGTTCTTCTGCGCATAGTTATCAATTTTCTCTTTGCGCTGAGCAACCCACCCTTCTTCAGTTGGGTTCTCCACTTTCTTCTGAGCATAAATAATCTTACCAAATGCTACATGAAGACGATATTCTGTATCAATATCTGCATATCCTTGGAAGTATTGGGCGCCTTCGTTGATTGCAGAATCTACATGAGACAGTGTGAGACACAGCCAAAATCCTTTTCCACCTTGATGGTAGTTGGTTCTTCCAACCAATGGAAATGACATTTCACCACGATCAATAGCTCGCTTAATTTCATTTGCCGGCTTAAACGGCACAATGGAATTGTTCAAGCTTCGGACACCCGCAAGTGTCTGCAGGGTTGTAAATTTGTTCCGATTGTCCCTAATTTTATCCGGGTGGTTGAGCACCTTGGCTTGTCCCATGTCCACTGCATCGTTGGTTTTGGCTCCCCAGCCAATAACGATGTCAGCACGTCTAAGATTACGTGGGCGTTTCTTTACGAGTTCCAGATTAAGAGCGTCCGCAAGAGCCTGACCAGTTACATCTGTTGCACCACTGCACCACAAATACTTTGACATAATAATTCCTCCTCTTTGTTTTTTAATCCAGGATAAATTTACTGCCTTTTAACCACGTCTTTTTTAAATCTCTTTCTTTTGTAACCTCCTCTCTGGGAGCTTTCAATAGATCTATGAATTGATCCATATATTCTGCATACTCTTTATACACAGATAATTTTTTAAATCTATTTCTTAAAGCATTAATGAATCTACCATCATCAAAATCAAATTGACCTTTGTTGAGAATTTTTATGAGTTCCGGATTTGAGATTATAGATTTCATTTCCTTCGTTACTTTGATTTTATCCCACTCACCAAATTCATTTCCCATTTGTATAATAAATTCACCAGTTGTTTGGTCGGGGTGGGATACAGCTTTAATATCATAATCGTTATCTTCAAGTATTTTGAAGAATTCGTGAGTTACTCCTTTAGTCACTCCTATCACTATTTCAGCCATTCTAGGGTGAATTAACCACATACCACTTGGAGTTCGCCATTCTAATCGAGAATGATCAGTTCGTAAATCTGCAACTGATCCAAATAGCCGTCTTCGTTCAGTAGCTTCTTCTGCCCCGTCTAATTTTAATAGGGGGATAGCAACGAGCTCATCTAAAACATGCTTTAAACAAGAAAAGTACGACACCCTTGCGAAAAGAGCTGATTGTCCTTTACTTATTTTAGATATAAGCTTGATAGGAGATCCTAAATGAATATGTCCACCTATAGGCCAATCTCTGGAACCCCCACGATCCAAATCCTCTCCTTTATAATAGCATCCGCCAAGCCAGTAGAATTCTTTGATCACCTCTTTGGCCATTTTGGTGTTCTTCAATAAGTTCTTCATATTTTTTACTAACTTTTTTACTTCTATTTCTGGATCTGGACGTAGTTCCGCCCAAGGTCCATCCGAACCTAACTTAGATTCGTATGAGAAGTTAGGAATTTTTCCAGCATATCGAAAACGGTTTCTTTGTTCATCCACCGCTAAAAGGAATTCCGGATCAGCTCCTATTACTATATCTTGTAATTCATCAGCTAACCAGATATCGTCAGTATCTGATTCTTCTGGACTATGCCCGCAGATATAACTAAAAGTATTACTAGTTACAAAACCGACCCGCAGGAAGTCATCTTCGGGCATCACAGCTTTTGCTTCCTTTAGATCCTGAGTAAAAGCTTCATGAATTGTTAGTAATCGAGCTCGGTGAATTCTTCCTTCGGACCCACCTTTTCTAGGCCATAACTCTACTTCTTTGGCTTTTTCTAATCCGAGATTCGTTCGGGCTTTCCCTCCAATGCGAATGAGTTTATCTTCGCTTCTATCTCTCTTTTTATTAGTCGTCATACGTTTGGAGACCCGAAGTATGAGCGGTGCTTTCATTTACATTTCCTCCTAATCCTCACTTGTTCCTGATTTCTTATACTCTTCAGCTTGTTTGACTACTTCTAGTACTTCTTCTAATTGAGCTTGTTCATAGTTCGTAAAAAGATTGGCAATAGTATCTACATCTATATCTGTAGGATTATCCAAAGCCAGTTGCTTCAATTTATCGTTGATATGCTTTGTAAAAAGTTCATGTCCTTCTGATTGGCCTTTTTCCCCAGTCATAGCATAAACCATAATCATAACTAATCGTTTAAGTCCAACAATGTACTTCTCTCGCTTTTTGGTCTTCTCGGTTTCATCATTAGACTTATCTGCAATCTGGCTACCCACTGATTGGTTATCCTTATAGTCTTTACATGCTGATGCATATCCCTTTACCCAGCTGTGCTGTGCAACACGATTTGCTAAAAACTTTGGACCAAGCTTACGAATAACACTTTCTTCGATGGAAAGATCACTAATAATTCCTTCCATATCATTATAACCATGTTTTTCTTTTGGTAGCTTACGGTAGGCTTGTCGAGCAATATCCATAAATTCCGCTGTGTCATCCTCATCATCGAGATTTTCCATAGAAACTACTCGGAAATCAGCATCCAGCGTTTCTGGCATTTCTTCTCCGCCATCGTAATGAACATCAGTATTATCTTCCCGCTTAGCAGCAGGATCCGTTACATATCTAGTTTTGTCATCGATATCTAATGGTTTTTGACTACCCGCCCTAAATTTCTCTTGTTCAGAGTCATGGGAATAATTGAACTCTTCCTCTGGTTTATTTTCCATATTGTCCACAATAGTAGTAGTGGATGCTGTTCCGCCAGCAGGAAGAGCAATGGCTTTATCGGAATCTACAACCTTATCTCCAGTTTTTACTACATATCTACGAGTGAGTTTATCAAACACTCTTGCTTTTGATTGGTCTCCTCCTTTGGTGCTACCGGCAGCCGGCGAAGAAGCTTTGCCCGCAGTACTAGGAGCAGCTGTTCCTATTCCACTATGCCTATTCCAATATGGATCAGAGCCATAAGCATGACCACCTGATCTACCATAGCTACTAGTATATGTGGTTTTCCATAGCTTTGTACCAGTGATGCGTTTCTTTGCAATAACATCCTCAACTTTGGTATCCTTACCAATTTCTTGAGTTAGATCAAAGATAGCTACGGAATCATCTTCCATTATTTGTTTATCAATTTTTTCTGGGTCTAGAAAGCTAGGTAAATCTATTTTTAGAGCATCTTTGTAATAATGAGAAATCCGTTCATACCGAAAGTGAGCTGTGCGCCAAAATTTCAGCTCGGAAACGGCAAACATGATCCCCCATTCTCTAAGTAAAATAAATTCAACCGGTCTTCGATAGCGAATGAAGGGAATTTGTTCCCGATTATCAGCATTAAACAGGGAAATGGCATACTCACCATCCAGCCGATTTGCAATTTCTACTAGCATTTCCAAGGTAAATGGATCTGATCCATGTTTGGTACAGTAATCAAACAATCTAAAAATAGCTTCGCTATCGACTTTACCGTCTCTTTTACAGTTTAGTTTTTCAAAAATTTCATCGTCATTACGAATTACCCCATTATGGATTCCAACTAGATTTTTAAGCTTAATGGGATGATTGTTTGCATTGTCTTCTTTGTCACCACCAGTCCCTTTTCGACAGTGACCAAGGTAAATCCGACATGGTTCCTGATACTGGTCCCAGAGATGAAGGAGCCCGCCATAGTATTCTTTTGTAGTGGCAAACTTTTTCAAGAAAGAATCAGAGCTTTCACCCCGTTTTATACCAAAAAATCTGCCATCATCGAAAAGAATACTGGCACCAACAGCATCTTTACCTCTTTCTTCTGTAAGAAGAAGTAATTCAGTTGTCAAAATTTTTAAGATAGCCTGACGAGCTAATTCTTTCTCTGCATCAAACTTCTTTCCAAATGACATACCAACAACTATTCCGCACATACCTTTTTCCTCCGATCTTCCCTTTTCTTATTGGTTGATTTCTTTTGATCGTTTACCGTATGTTTTCTTACCATTTTTTCCAAAGCCGTAAGTGACTGAAGAGTTGGTACATCTGATGGCCGATTTATAGCTTCTCCATCAATGGTAAACAGATTCTCTCTTTGTTTTGAAAATGCATAAATAAAAAACAATGAATCCGA
>JAWLDD010000125.1:5862-7123 GCA_041686815.1 Candidatus Atribacteria bacterium
TGAATTAGTCATTAGAACCTCTACTGCTATCCCTGTTCCTTTCTTTATATCGAACATCGGAATAAAATCATCCAGTTTATAAAAGCTAATGGATATTGTATCTATTAGCGCGTATACATCGTGACTGTGTGCTAAGCATACATTTTCCGGATATTCCTCTAATAAACCCTTCATAAGATGAGCAAAAGGAATCAGTATTTCTTCCAATCTGGATGATTTGACGTCTGTAATAGTGACATTTACTGAACGTGTATCTTTTAACATCTCATTCACTATATTATGAAAATTTTTTAGATCTTCCTCATTATATAAACTATCCAAAGAAGCTGCTTCAGAAGTTTGTATACTGTCATAAATTAGGGGTGGTTTACGTCTATAGGACACCCTTGATCCTTGTATGTCAAAAGTGTTAAATGCCATAGTGGCAGGTATATTTCCAGTCAAGCTGCACATAGGAGCCGCGGATAATGATATACCGCATGTGTTGAGACAGGCAGTTAATTCGTTCTGAGTTATTACACCCATATCTTGTAACTTCGAGAGAGTTCCTAAATCAACTTCTATTTTAGGCATCTTCCTATCGGATAGCCCAAGAGCTTTTAGATCTTCTTTCGAAGCTTTTTCTAAAAGCCAATTTTTGTGCCCCGTTTCTTTATTCACTATATAGGGATAAAACCGATCCTTTTTTAGCATAATACAAGGAGTACCGACTGAGTATCCTTTCCACCCATCTGTCAGGATACCACTCATACAAGTATTTTCCTTAAATTTATTCTGTAAAAATTTTAGTCGCTTTGAATACATATCTCGTGCTCCTTATGCAATCACTGAACACTTATCACAATTGCCATCACAGACGAGATCCTCCGGATTCATATCTACGAAGGGTCAGCCATGCAGCGCACTACTAGAGTTCAGATCTAGATTATATTTAAAAAATTTTCCCTCATCAAGATCAATTCTTAATCCAGCGGATTTTAGCTCAATCTTGTAAGAAGCGTAGTTAGATTGCAGACACCCTGCTTCTTTGTTATCCAAAGCCTCCTTTAGAATTCGCTCTGTTGAAGCAAATGCCATGAGCCCTGCTTCATCATACACGTAGATAACTATAGGCGTTGTTTTACCTTCATAGTAAAGATTTAAATACCTAGGGTTTTCAATATCAACAAAAGCACAGGCACAGCTTCCTACCATCAAAGCATTAGCTTTCTGTACTGACAGAGCTAAGGATTTACCTTCTTCTCTAAATTTATGAATCAGC
>JAWLDD010000126.1:0-7117 GCA_041686815.1 Candidatus Atribacteria bacterium
CCTAAGAAAAAATAGGCAAGAGCTAAAAGCCATGAAGTAATGCATATATGTTGGCCATGCAATTGGCCTTTTTTTTCGATTAATCACCTTTACTGGTTATAGTCCGTATTAGTATAGAGAGCAGCATTACAGCCAGGATACTTAATATGGCAGATGCTAGAAGTTGAGCTGAGGCTATAAAGGTATTGGTTATATATGGATATTGTAAGCTGCCGGAACCGCTAAAGGCAGGCACTGTTGTAACGGGAGATAGGAGAATTATTACATAGGTAATGAGGGCAGACAATACTCCATGAAGCAGTTTAGCGAAAAAATAGAGGGATATAGACAGATCGGTATTAGCTAAAAGGCTAATCGCTTGACTATGTATGGAAAATCCGCCCCAGCCCACAATAAAGGATGCAGCTATTAGCTTAGTCTCCAAGGACAGCATGGTGTCGCTAAGCATTTGACAACCTGTAGCTATTTCCATGATACCCGATGCTATGGGTTTAAATAATTGGGATCCATAGGAGAAAATGAACGCCCAGTTGTGAGAGATATTATTACCTTGGATGGCTCCATTTTGTACCAGTAAATTTATTATTACAGAAAACAATATGATGAATCCACCGATTAATAGCTGTGCTTGCATGGAGCTGCGAACCGAATCTCCCAATATAGTGCCCAGGGATTTGTTGTTGTCAGCATTGCTGTTAAGCAATTGATTAAAGGCAGAGCCAATACTGGGTTTTGTGATGGGAATGCGGCTATTTTGTTCATCTCTTCCATAAAACCTAAACAATAATCCTATGACAAGAGCTGCTGAATAATGGCTAAGAGCTATTATCTTTCCAGCTTGAGGACTGCTCAGCATTCCGATTCCCACTGCCCCGATCATGAACAATGGGCCAGAAGTATTGCAAAATGCTAACATCCTCTGTCCTTCTGCCCTTGTGATGCTGCCATCTTGATAGAGAGATGCTATCAATTTCGGGCCCATGGGATATCCTGACGTGATGCTCATGACCCACACAAAGGAACTATTTCCTGGGCAATTGAATAAGGGTTTCATAATGGGATTTAGCAATGTAGATAGAAAATCTACAATACCCGTTTGGATCATGATGTCCGAGACAATAAAAAAGGGAAGCAGAGCGGGGAGGACAACATTTATCCATGTATGTAACCCCCTTAGAGCCGCTGTAAGGGATTGTTTTGGGTAGCTGATAATAAGTATTATTACTATAAGGGACGAAATGGCCATAACCAGCCTTAGGAATTTATTAAATCTTGACGGCAATTTAATTCTCCCTTCTACGGATTAGTACCACTAGTTCATTATATTTTGAAGGAGGGCTGATTATGAAGGATAGACCCAAAATAGGGTTAGCCCTGGGAGCGGGAGCTTCCAGAGGATTGGCTCACATAGGAGTTCTGCAGGTATTAGAAGAACATGGGATTACTCCGGATTTCATTGCCGGCAGCAGTATTGGAGCAATAGTAGGGTCACTTTATGCAGCAGGTATCTCTCCCAAAATGATGGAAGGCATAGCAAAAAACCTGGACATGAAGCTGTATTATGATGTGGGCATACCTAGGCTGGGATTTATGAAAGGAGATAAGGTTGAGGAGCTGATACGGCTACTTACCAAGGATATGACCTTTGACCAGCTTAAGGTGCCATTGAGTATAACAGCAGTGGATCTTAAGAGCAATCAGTCGGTAATAATAAACCAAGGAAAGGTTTATAAAGCTGTACGGGCAAGTATTTCAATACCCGGAATCTTTGTTCCGGTATTTCATGAGGATCAGGTTTTGGTAGATGGAGGATTGCTGGAGCGTTTACCCACTAGAGTAGTTAGAGACATGGGGGCTGATATAATAATAGGGGTAGATGTTGGCTTTCGAGGTCAGCATGGAGACCCATCCAACATTCTGGGTATAATACTCCAATCCTTTGAAGTCATGGAACTGGCATTGGTGGAGAACAATTTTAATGAAGAGGATATATACATATATCCACAGCTTGCGGATGTCAATCCATTGATCTTTGACAGAGTTGATCAATGTGTAGCTGAAGGAAGAAGGGCTACCCTTGAAGTATTAGATGAAATAGATAAAAAAATTAAAGACTTTAGTGCTAGATCAGCACTACATTCTGTGTGAGTTCCTGACCACCCTTTCTTCGCTCTGGATTGGGAAAAGCCATAGTATAAAGGTCAGTAGCAAGAATTTCTCGCTCAAACATAGCCTTTATTCCTTCATCGTTATGGCGATGATAATGGGCAGCCTTGGTTATAATGGGTAAACTGGCGGTGGATTTAAGCCTTTTTAGCAGTTTTCCTGCCTTGGTATTAAAGCCCAGTATGCGTATATATCTTGGACCTCCCAATTTTTGAAAATTGGCTATATCACTGGTCTTTATATCTAAAAGACCATGGATCACTATCCTTTGAAGCCTCGTGTAAGCATAGCGCTTTGTCTTGGTTTTGGAGAGAAACTCTTCAATACTCCTGGATTCCAAAGCGCATTTTTTTATGCGGTGCTCAAGGCCTTCCTCTACGTCCATCCATTGGGATATTTCATCAATATGGGCTCGTCGAATAATCCCCAATAGCATCTGTTCAAGTGAATGGAGGGAAACAGGGCCTCGTCCATCCCTTATGGCATCTTTCAAGATTTTTAGAGAAGAACCTGGAAGGGCAGGAATGATTTCATCCCAATTCTTGCATGATAGTACTGCCCTGCGGATGGCAGTGGCACTGGAAAACTGGCCTTCTAAATTGATGGCATTATAGGAGGAGCCTATCCTGGGTATTATGACGGGTTGGATGGAACTCTTTAGCTTTTTAAGAGATTTGAGATATTCTATGGCCAGGATGGAATTGGATCCGCTTAAGATTTGGTCTATAGGCTTAGATGTCATGCAATTTCGCGTTTCATTTACCATGTATTCTTTTAGGGCATTAGCACGAGCTTGGGGAAAAGGTAATCCCTTACCAAGATGTAGCTTTAATAGATCTCTATAGGCTGCAGGTTCTTCATCTAGGATCTTTGCCAATAGGTTAAGATCTTCTATGTTGTTGTGTTCACAGCCAAAGGCCATATGGGTAACCAATCCGGTGCTGTTCAATATTTGTACAGCGGCTGCGGAAAAGAGTTCAGCTGTTTGACAGGAATAGACAGTAGGTAGTTCCAATACCAAATCGATGCCATTTTTTAGCGCCATTGCTGTCCGTGTCCACTTATCTATAATAGCTGGTTCACCACGTTGGGTAAAGTTTCCCGACATGACAGCTATGACAAAATCGGGCTGTACCATATGTACAGCCTCTGTCAGGTGATATAGGTGGCCTTTGTGAAAAGGATTGTATTCTGAAACGATACCCAATACCTTAAGCAAATTTTATCATTCCTTCAAAAAAAGATGGTAATCGGTATGTAGTAAACCGATAAAGGGCTTGTATTTATGATATAATATTATATATGTTGAGCATTATTATATCAAGCTACATAAAAATTAAAAATGTCGAAAAAAATAGAGGATTTTTGCCCTCTATGTAGAATAATTATTTGGTTGGTGACCATTGTCACCTTTTTAACAAAACTAAACATTGGTAAATATAGGATGTTTCTGTAGAAACTCCTGTTGCACTATATACAACAAAAGGAGAGGAGTTTTTTCATGGGTGTAATGGACAGGATCTTTGAAAAAGCTAAAGCAAACAAAAAAACTATTGTACTTCCCGAGAGTACAGACCTTAGAATGCTGGAAGCCAGCCAAAAGGTCACGAGCTTAGGGTTAGCAAATATAGTCCTTTTAGGAGATGAAAAGACTATTAAAGAAAAAGCAGGCCAAATCGATTTAAGCGGGGTTACCATTATTGATCCCTTAAAGTCTGACAAGGCAGAGACCTATGCCAATGAGCTGGTAGAGCTACGCAAGCACAAGGGTATGACCAAGGAAAAGGCTATAGAGACTTTGAAGGATCCCCTTTATTTTAGCTGTATGATGGTAAAGTTAGGGGATGCTGACGGAATGGTAGCAGGTGCTGTAAGCAGCACACCGGATGTATGGAGGCCAGTACTCCAAATTATAAAGACTCGGCCTGGTATTTCAGTGGCTTCAAGCTGCTTTTTAATGGAGGTTCCAGATTGTCAATACGGAGAAAATGGAGTTTTCATATATGCGGACTGTGGTCTTAATCCCGATCCCACAGCTGAACAGCTGGCATCCATAGCCATTAGCGCTGCAGAATCAGCAAGGATCTTGGCCGATATGGAGCCTAGAGTAGCCATGTTATCCTTTTCAACAAAGGGCAGTGCAAGTCACGAATCCGTTGACAAGGTAGTGGAAGCAACCAGAATAGCCAAAGAATTGGCACCGGATCTGTTGATAGACGGTGAATTGCAGGTGGATGCAGCTCTGGATTATGAAATTGGGCAGAAAAAATCACCTGGAAGTCCTGTAGCAGGAAAAGCCAACGTCCTTATATTCCCGGATCTTGGAGCGGGGAATATAGCCTACAAACTTACGGAGAGACTAGCAAAGGCTATGGCTTTAGGGCCTTTGAGCCAAGGATTGGCCAAACCGGTTAATGACCTTTCCAGAGGATGTAGTGCTGACGACATAGTAAACGTTGTAGCCATTACCGCTCTAGAAGCACAGTATTAATGTAGGAGGGTTATCATGAAAGTACTTGTTATAAACGCTGGTAGTTCATCCCTTAAATACCAGCTTATAAATATGAACGATGAAAGCGTTTTAGCAAAGGGAAATGTGGAGAGAATAGGTTTACCCCAGCCTTTGCTGAAACATACGCCCCAGGGCAAGGACACCGTTGAGATCCATGGGGACTATAAGGATCATGTAGCTGCCATTAAAAAGGTAATAGAAACTTTGGTAGATAAGGAGTATGGCGTAATTAGCAGCATGGACGAGATCAAAGCCGTTGGCCATAGAGTGGTTCATGGTGGAGAGCAGTTTTCCAGTTCAGTAGTCATTGATGATGAGGTTATGAAGGCTATAGAGGCCAATATCGAACTGGCTCCCCTACACAACCCTGCGAATATTATGGGGATAAAAGCATGTAGTAATGTAATGCCTAACACTCCCATGGTAGCTGTTTTTGATACCGCTTTCCATCAGACCATGCCTCAAAAGGCGTTTATGTATGCTGTTCCTTATGAGGCCTATGAGAAATTAGGAGTAAGACGTTATGGGTTCCACGGTACCTCCCATAAGTATGTATCTTTAAAAGCGGCAGCCATTCTTGGTAAGCCTATAGAATCACTTAAGATAATAACCTGCCACCTAGGCAATGGATCTAGTATCGCAGCGGTTGACGGAGGAAAATCTGTGGACACTAGCATGGGCTTTACTCCTTTGGAGGGGCTGCCTATGGGAACCAGAAGCGGAAGCATTGATCCAGCTATACTTAGCTATCTTATGGAAAAGCAGGGCATAACCTGTGATGAGGTAAATAAGGTTTTAAATAGAGATTCCGGTATGTTGGGATTGTCAGGACTCAGCAGTGATTTTAGAGACTTACACAAGGCCGCGGCAGAAGGGAATAAGCGTGCTCAAATGGCCTTGGATGTATTTAACTACGAAGTCAAAAAATATATAGGAGCCTATGCCGCTGCCATGGGCGGAGTGGATTGTATCGTATTCACTGCAGGAATAGGCGAGAATACTCCAAGGGTCAGGGCTGAATCCTGTTCAGGTCTAGAATTTATGGGTATAAAGATAGATCATGAACGAAATGAACATGTGTTGGGTAAGTTAGATCGAGAAGGAGAGATAAGCTCTGACGATTCAAAGGTTAAGGTTTTAGTGATACCTACCAACGAAGAGCTGATGATAGCTAGGGAGACACTGGAACTCGTATAGCCAATTTTTGATAATATGTGTGCTTGACAAAATCAATGTCAATCTATATAATAAATCCGTCTGGCTAGTAAAGATGGAGTGATCTATTATGATTATTGATATTTCGGACATCTTATTGGAAGTAGGTTCTTCCAAAGAGTTCGAAGGCGATGTGGTCATTGAAGAAATTGTTTACCAGGACGAGATTATCCACTTTGACACGCCTTTTCGCCTAGAGGGCAGTGTAGTAAATGCAGGAGAGCTTGTTTTGCTGACCGCTCATTTAAATGGGGTTGCAACTTTGCAATGCGGTACATGCGCGGAACCCTATGATTATTTGATTGATTATGACATTGAAATCAATCTCAAGCCAGCACCTGATGAAGAGGATCCGGACATATATGTCTATAGCAATGAACTCATTGATATAGATGATATTGTAACCCGTGAGTTTCTCCTAAGGTTGCCCATCCAAAGGCGATGCAGTAAGGAGTGTAAAGGTCTCTGTCCTTATTGTGGCACCAACTTAAACCATGATGAGTGCCAATGTTCGGATGAGGACCATAAACCTATAGACATCAGATTAGCAATAATGAAAGATTTTTTTGTTGATAGGGATAGGGAGGTGTAATAACCATGGCAGTACCAAAGAGAAAAACATCCAAGGCTAGAAGAGATAAGCGTAGGGCAAATTGGAAGGTTAGTATGCCCGGAATGACTGAGTGCCCACAGTGCGGCACCATGAGGCTTTCTCACAGAGTGTGCAGAGAATGCGGTTACTATAATAAAAAACAAGTAATTAACACAGAAAATTAACGAATCGGAAACCTACCTTAAGAGAGACAGGGCTGTTGCCAGTCTAGCATAGGTAGGTTTCTTTTTTGTGCTAAAAAAGGTATTGCATAATAGCATGAATTATTATATACTACTTTTAACACCAGATACTAATAGCACGTTTTATTTTAGATTAGTGTATAAGGGACTTTTCATGCTAGAAAAGTTGGGTAAAAAGATAAAAGGGTGATTATTGTATGTCTAAGGGTATTTTGCCCAAAAAAGACCGACAGCTTAAATTGATAGAAAGCTTAAATTTGGATCCCTTTATGACAGACGAAGAATTAAGTGAACTGTTTAAAGTCAGCATACAGACCATCAGATTGGATCGGCTGGAGCTGGGGATCCCTGAACTGCGTGAGCGAATAAAAAACGTTGCAGAACGGAACTATAGTAAGCTAAGGTCTATTGAAGGTAAGGAAATAGTAG